>NZ_PDNZ01000005.1 GCF_003182595.1 Prosthecochloris marina | reverse complement strand
AATCAGCTTTCCATTAAATTCCAGGGAAGAGTACCTTTATGAAGAATGGCTGTTTACACAGTTTTCTGAACAGACCCTTCAGTGTTCCACACAGCACAACAATACCCACCGCTCGAAATCTGATTTTTTCCTCCTGCCCAAAACAGTTGGAGCACTTCTCAAACCTCCAAATACCTATAATACGTGGCCCTCGATATTCCCAGGGTCTTGCAGATTTCTCCGACGCTGATAGTGTGGTTCTGACTCATCTTCTTGGCCACCAAACTTGAAGTAAGCGCCGCAGTAGCGGGTCGGCTGTAGTTTTTTTGTTGGGCGCAGTCTGTCGTTACCATCATATGCGGAAGATACCTCGGTAGTTTGCAGATTGCATGCTTTCATTGAGATCGATAACTGCTACTGTATCTGAAATGTGATCTTTGAATGCTTTATCTAGAGTAACCAAATATGCATTTTCTATTGCAGCGATGCTGGCAAAAACTAAGTCAGCACCTCGAAGCATATTGAAACCTAGTTCAGAGTGCAATTCATGGCTTTTATAAATTAATGATTGATCGACATCATAAAGCATCGAGTTTTCATCCATTAAATAAAATTCACGTAGAATGGTTTTTCCATCTCGATGCATTCGTGAAACTGTCGCTGATACCTCAAAGACTGCCAAACTTGGAAAAATGTTTAGGTAAGGGCCAGGTATCCAGCCATCTGACAAGTCTTTGATCAAGCTATGTCCTGGCGAATAGCCTTTACTATCAGGTTCTTTGATATTGATTATCGCAGATGTATCCCAGACAAATTTCTTTAGTTGATCAGCCATTCTTATTACTTGCCTGTAGTTTTACGCTACAACGCCAGTCGTAACCGGCGCATTTGTAGTGAGCGCAGCGAACGAAAAAAGCGTCCGAGTTAACGGCCTTGTTAGCCTTCATAGCCCAAGCCTCCCAGGTACGATGGAATCATGCCAAGGGATTTTACTCGCTCTAATTCTGTGTTTGTGAGATGACGAGACACATGTGGAAACACTTGAATAAGAAACTCTTTCAGGTTTTCAAAAGCTTCATCCGAATAGATCACTCCAGCTCGCTGTTCATTCATGATGCTCATAACCCATTTAATAAATATTGTGGGCATCATGACATCAGATATATCTTCCCACTTATCTATCAAGTTGCTGTTATTTTTCCTTGTATAAGCAGAAAGTTCGGAATCACAATGCCCTCTGCACGTCCAGAATACGTGATCAAAGTGCTCTTTTTCATTTTCATAATCAGTTCGTATTCTCGACCAAAGCGTTATTACACCCTTATCTTCTTGATCGAAAAGCTCCTTTTCGCATACCTTACATTTCAAGCTTGGCTTTTCGACGAATATTTTTGCAGGTTGTGGATTTTCTGTTTTCCATTCAGAGAGCGATACAGGAAAATACCTTTCGGCTATTTCAAGACCCTTGGCCGAGTAAAGCAACTGGCCTTCTATTTTTTCTCGATCGAAGACTTGATACTCGATCTTACCTTTCATTCCCTCAAGATTTGTTGATAGTCCTGTGCTAGCGAGAGTTGAATAGAAGCCAAGAAAACCCTGGCAGTCATGTGCCTCGACTCTATCCCGAATATTGGCATCGTCAGCCGGTGAAACGGAATTTCCACTAAACGCCTTGTGCTTGCAGCTTACAAGCCATCTGATGATGGTTTCGCCACCTACGCCATTGCGCTTTTCTTCAACAATTAAATCAACTCCACTATCAGCGCCTCTGTCTGGATCAGTGATGATCTTGTAACCCATGAACGATAGAAAATCGCGAGCGAACAGTTCGAACGTATCTTGCCTTCCGCTTGCTTTGTGAGCTTCAGGTATCTCTTTGAAATCCAAAACAGCCAATTTTATGCTCCGTTTTCTTTCGAGGCTAACATTAATTATTATCTGTACTCAGAATATCTAACCACTTACCAACAATATACCGCAAAAACACCTTAATTCATTATCAAACAAGCACATCCAAACTATCCTTGGGTAGGTTTTGATGCCTGTTATCCTCCTAATGCGACAACCGCATAAATCTCGATCAGCATTATTCATGGATCTCCAAATACCTATAATACGTGGCCCTCGATATCCCCAGGGTCTTGCAGATCTCCCCGACGCTGATAGTGTGGTTCTGACTCATCTTTTTCACCATCCGCACGTTCTCATCGTCCGGAGAAATCTTCGGCCTGTCGACATTTTTCCCTCTTGCCCGTGCAGCCTTCAATCCGGTCTGTGTGCGTTCCTGAATCAACCGGAGTTCGAACTGCGTCAAGGTTGCAGAGATATTGAATACCATTCCGCCAAATGCTGTTGTGGTATCGATGCCGCCGTCCGAGATCGAGCGGAATCCTACTCCCCTTTCCTTGAGTTCTTCAACGATTTCGATGAGGTGTTTGAGGGATCGACCGAGCCGGTCCAGCCGCCAGATAACCAAGGTATCGGCTGTGCTGTTCTTTCATGCAGTCAGTGAGCCTCTGACGATCGGCTTTTGCGCCGCTTGCCTTGTCGATGAATATCAGTTTTTTCGGTATGCCCCCCTGCTCGAGCGCATCGAGCTGCAAACCGAGTCCCTACCCGTTCGTCGAAACCCGTGCGTAAACCAATACGGGGTGATTGTGCCAGCTCATGGAATTTCCTGTCAATGGAATCAATAAAAGCGCCAACCCGGCTCAGCTGTTTTCAGCGATATAACTCCATATTTTGGCAAGATCATCGAAAACGAGAGGGCGGCTCCTGACTATAGGCATGGCATTCTCCGACTGTTTTCCTACGTTCTTTTGCGACAGGCTTCCTTTACCTCGTCTGGATTCCAGACCGTTGCCGGACCACTTTTCAATACCGGCGCGAATCTCTTTCCGCAGCAGATCAAGCTTTGCTTTTCGAATCGAATCTCGCTCATCTATGAGCCGCAACGCTTCCCGGATGACTTCACTTGCAAGGTATACAACCCTGAACTGACTTTTTCACGTACCATCTTTTCAAGCAGCGGGGTCAAATTGACATTCATTGACATGATGTTCTCCTTGTATTCGTAAACGGAAAAATTGTCAATTTATGATAATTATTGTCAAGAGTGCTTCATGTAAGCCTTAGAGGTTACGCAATAATTCATCTTCCTTTTCATAGTCAAACAAGGAAAACGGGTATGCCGCAAGCACGGGAAGTTCACTTTTCCAGTCAACAAGATCAAGGTCACTCATAAGCCAGTCTATCGTCGGCTTGATTAAATCTCCGTACTCGCCAATTGGCGAATACGCGTTTGATACCACGCATATCATATCACGTTTCAAACCCCACGGATTTGCTCCGACCGATGGAGGATATTCGTCAACCACAGGTAAGCCGATAATCTCGGCATAAACGCCTGCTGCCGACATAATAGCTTCACCGATTTCACGAGTTGTCGGTGCCTGCGGGTCAACAACATTCATAGTGGACGGTGTTGCGGATTCTATCGCTGCAGCAACCGCCTGCGCAATGTGTTTGACAGAAGTTGTATGAAAACGTGTCTTGCCTTCATAGGCCAGCGGAATTTGCTTTCTCCCATCAAGCAGTCGCTTCACAAAGAACCATTCTCGTGCGTGTTTGCTGTGCGGTCCATAAATCGCACACGGCCTTAGAATCGTTGATTTTTCCGCTGCGCCTGATAGAAGGCGCAGCTCCATGGCGACTTTTCTGGTAGAGTATGTTGCAGGTCCCGGCTCAACAATACGATGATCGATATTCAGTGGTCCTCCAAAGTCTGGAAATCCAAAGTCAGATGCTTCATCGAGGGTTCTTCCTTGATCATCCATATAGACGCTGGCGGATGAGATCACACAGATACGACCCACCAAATCTTGCAATTCGACAAGCTGATTCGAGTCGCTCTCGTCGAAGCTTAAACAGTCAAGCAATAAATCAACACCGGGAGAAATCGCTTCACGCATACGTTGCGTATCGTGACGATCAACAGTTACGTACCTAATCCGATCATTATTAATCGGTTCACTCGGCACCTTGCGACCACTTGATATTACGTTCCACCCCAAGGTTAAAAATTTCAGGGCTACCGCACGTCCAATCTGCCCGCCACCGCCAATAATAAAAATACGATTGCTCATCTAACATCACATCTGCTATAGATTTGCTCACTGAATACGTCTCTATCGATTCTCCAACGAACTCAAAAGTATGTTCAGACAGTTAAACGAGAGTTTCTGTGCTTATGAGCAATAACCCGGACCGCGGTACACACTTTTTCCGCATAAGATTTTTATAGAAAAACCCGGAAATATATACTTCATAGATTTCAACCGACTATACCAGGAACCGGTTCGAGTGAAAAACTATAAGAACTGTTCACCTTGCTCAGTAGGTCAAACTACCGAACGCTGCTCTGCTTCACCACTCAGCATTGAACACCGGCACTGCTTGTTCCAGCCTGTTGTTAAGACGATTTTTCCTGGACACCACAGCACTTATAACCACGCCGGCCACTCATGTTGAGCCTGATGTTTTAACTTCATGCCGACGCCCATCATTGAAAGTCAGAATCATTCCAATGCTCATAAAGTCATACAAACTTGCAAGAAAAATGGATTCCCGGACTTGGTCCGGGAATGCATGAAGATGAGGTGGTTTCTGAACGCTCACTACTGGCTCCAGCACCCAGCGTTACTTTTTCCCTTTCTTCGCTTCCAAGGGAGGGCATCCGCCGTGTGAGCTATAATCGATGTACTTTCCATCGGCAAACGGCACCATATTTATCTTGCCGTATGGGTTTTCACGGTTGAGCCATTTGATGAAGTCGCTGTGAATCCATTTTTTAAAGTCACCCTGGAATCCCTGACCATCGGGATACATGGCGATGAACTGCTTGAACAGCTCATTGGTAAATGCAGCTTCCTGCCCACCCGCTTTCCAGGTTTTCGTACCTTCCTTACACAAACCGGAGTCTACATCGGCAAGACTGCACAAGTCGCTTTCTTTGGTGAGGTAACCGCAGTGACTGCCTTTTTCCACATTTGCAACGACAGCCCATGAGTTACTGCCTTCTGGCGCAAGCTGTGAAAATTCAGTTGTTTCATCGGGATTCGGTGACCATGCAGGAGGTACGGAATCTTTCAGACAGGCGCTGTCGCATTCCCCGATAATCATGAGTATGGGTAACTCTCTTTCTGCCAGAACCTTGCGGTAATCGGCCATGCCCGGCCCGATCAGCGGCACCTTCTGGTCCACCGGTGAAAGCTGAACGAGACCGACAGGATTCGCCCTCTCTTCTGGGGCCCATTCGGACATGCGCTCCGAATATTTCGGCAAAAACTCCCGATCATAAATCACCGGGTCAAAAGGCCGACACGTATCTTCGCCTATCTTCCGCATGGTTTCAAACCCTGTAGCCGGAACCTGAGCATGTGCGCCCCCAACCGAATGGCCGGCGAAGATCACGTTGTTCGAGCGCATGAAACGGGCCTTCTCAATGTCATCAGGCTTGTAGAGAGCGGTGTTTCTGTATTTCTTTTCGGCCTTGTAAAACTCGTCGGTCACGCCGTACTTGATGAGATAGGAGGCCGCAGCGTAAGCCTCTTGGCCGACCCTCGGATTTCCCCCAAAATCGGTCCAGGGAACACCCTGCATCTGCATATGCGTAGAGGTGACATACGCCATCGCCCAGTTCTTTTCGACAAGGGCATTGGAGTAGTTATAATAGTAAGACGGATGTACACCGAAAAGAGGCGTATCGTTGAGAAACGATCCGATAATTTTTTTCGGATAGTACAGAAGATCGACACCGATAAGAAAACCGTGGTTGAACATCACAAGCCCGTTGGCTTGACGATCACGGGGATAAAAAATTTCGATCGCCACCTCAACAAACTGGGGTATCGAATGGTCATACTGAATCCAGATATGGACATGGTCAAAACAGTAGTTGTTGATGCAGATTGGTTTCATATCCGAGGGAGTTAATCAGGTTGATGGTGACTTTTTTTTCAAGAATGTCGTCGGCTAATGCCAGAGGCCTCCTCCGCACTTTCGGCCCTTGTACGGCCTGCCACTCTCTTCCATATCGCAAAACCAGCCCGGTATCTGACCCAGAACTCCTGCCGGCAATGAGCTTTTTGCCTCTTCGAGTTCTTTTTCATTGAACTCAAAACCGGCCTGTGAAACAAGCTCAGACCGGACTTTTGCAAGTTCGCTGATCAACGAGTGGCGAAAAGCGTCATCCGATGTAATTTTTTCCAAAAACTCTTTTGCTGATTGTACTGACATAACCACACAATAGTAATGTTGTTGAGAAGTGTATTTCCTTTTTAATATCCGCAATATTTACATCTCATGCCAGTACTGAGGGGCAAAAACAGCAGGGGTAGTTATCGTATCAACTGAAAAAACCACCTTCTTCCTGAGCAGTGCCGGCAAACAGCTTGAACCCTACGGTGCTGGTCATCGAATGAACGGCACAATTGATTTTTCCGATGAACATATCCAGATCGGTTACTTCGAACATTTTTTCAGATGCCGTCTGCTCCATGAACTCTATGAACTGATGATAACGCATATCTCCAATCCTCGATGACCATGACTCATCGGAAATCCTGAACGCACAGAGCGACTCGTCGATCATGTAAAGATCACCGAGTCTGAGCAGTTGCATCCAGAACTCAAGATCGATGGTATAAGGAACCCTTGCACTATAACCATGTGTATACGGCAAGAGGGATGAAGGATAAAGACCGCAGGCAGGCTCTCCCAGAATATTTGTTCCCATCCGGATGAGTTTTCTGGTAATATCGACAGCTTTGTGCCGGCCTTTGTCAACCAGATTTATTTTCTTGATCAGTGATTTGCCCTCCGGATCGATAATTGTTCGTTGACTGCAGACAAGGCTTATACCTGAACAAGGGTTTTTTTCGAAAACCGCAACCTGCTTTTCCAGGCAATCCGGATAAAGAACATCATCTCCGCATACGAGCTTGACATACTTGCCCCTGACCTCATTTATAGACCGGTTCCAGTTTCCCTCTGGACCGAGATTCCTTTCATTTTTAAAAACCCGCAGCCGGGGATCTTTGAAAGAAGCAGCTATCTCATATGATCCATCCGTTGAATTGTCGTCATAAATCAGCAGTTCAAAATTCGTATATGTTTGATCGAGAATCGATTCAATTGTTTGCCTGATGAATCTCTCATTGTTATACATAGGAATGGTAACCGTCACCAGCGGCTCGCCTCTTCTTTTCATATCTCTCACAAGTTTTCATTTCTCCCGGATCGCAGGCTTTTTCTCATATGCGATATCGTAAAAAGATAACCGGAAATATCAGCGTTCACAGTTGGAAAAAACTGGAGCGTATTCTCAATCTCCGAGCCGGTAAAGCGCTCCGGACTTCCTTGCCCATTCGGGAGTTGCTTTCTTGCCAGTCCCCAGAACGGTTTGAGCATCGACTATCGCACCTTCCCACATAGTCCAGCTCAGGTTCGCTCTCCAGAGATACGCTCCCCGAAGATCAGCCCCCCGAAGATCGGCATTCGTAAGATCAGCTTCGCGAAGATTGGCCCCCCTCAAATTCGCCCCTCTCATATCTGCTTCGACAAGATCCGTACGCTTCAACAAGGCCCCACTCAGGTCCGCGTTTCGCAAATCCGCTCCATCAAGCATTTTTCTGCTTAACGTTGCCTCAGCAAGACGTATCGGCTTTTCCGGGCTCTCTTTTCTCATTTTGTTCCACCGGGAAACATTGTCGACCAAAAGCTCCCGCTGATGCACATCATACATGAGTGTTTCAACTTTGTCACGTGTAACACCAAAACGAATCTTCTGCTGAACAGGATTTATCGGCCAGCTTTTTTCAAGATACACCGTTGCCGTGTCCGGATCGCTTTTTAGCGTTTCTTCTTTTTCCGCCAACATCTTTTCAGCACTCTTTTGCTGCCCAGCAGCTTCTTTTTCGACTGCGATGGCCCCTGCTGAATTGTCATGTTCGGCTATCGTCAACGAGGCACCTTTTTTCTCGGCCCACGCCTGATCGGCAAAGCTTCCGGTTTCCACGATGGTAACAGGCGTCACAACAGCTCCTTCAAGATTAGCTCCATCAAGAACTGCCCGCCATAAATAAGCACCATCAAGGTTCGCTCCCCCAAGATCAGCCATTCTGAGGTTCGCAGCACGCAAATCGGTTCCCCTGAGACTCGCATCCCTCAACAAACTGCCGGCAAGATCTGCCTGGCGCAGAACAGCTCCGTCCAGGACAACCCCTCTCATATCCGCCCCATCGAGGCCGGCTTCCTCCAGATCCGCATCGCGTAAGGAAGCGTCACGAAGAAGGGCTTCATAGAGCAAGGTGTTTTTGAAAACCGCGTTGTCAAGAACCGCTCCGCGAAGATCGGCTTCACTGAGATCCGAGCCATCCAGAAGCGCTCCTGTCAGGTTCATATGACTAAAATCAATACCTTTGAGGTTTTTGCCTTTCATGTTTGCTCCGCTCAGGTCAAAACGGGTTTCCGGCTCCCTGACCCTCATGGCATTCCAGCTCTTGACTCCTTGCTGTAAAACACTGTAATGTTCACTGTCATAAGAAAACCCTGAAACAGGGAGCAATGACATACAGCACAAAAAGACCCAGACAATACAAAAATGTTTCATGGATGTTTGTTAACGGCCTTTGAAGGCCTTTCCAAGGTTTATTCTTGAATAATATACCGCGAACCCGAAAACAACACCAGCAAACGCTAAAAGAGAATTGCTTTCCATATAGAAAGCGAGTAAAACAGATGTAGCGGAAACAAGAGCTACTGTCAGTTGACGGAAAGCCCGGGAAAGAGTTGCTGTATCGAGAATCTGTGAAAGAGCTTTTTCGGAACGCAACAGATCAAGCGAGTTCGACTTTACAATAGCAGGGACAACGATATAGATCATTCCTGTAAACGAAAAGGATATCCATCCCAACAGTGCAGCATGTGTATGTGAGTGATAAATCCACATTCTCTCCTCCGCTATAGGTGGCACAGCGCCGAACCATCTGAAAAAATAGATATTCAGAATACCGTAAGCACTCGCAGCCAGAAGCATCGCAAGGCCTGAAAGTAAAAAAGCAAGTGCCGGATGCTGAAATTGCGTAGAAAAGAAACGGTATAGGTAACGGCCAAAACCTATCAAAAGCACCAAGACACCGAACATGAGAGCATGACTTACAAGCATCATACCGAGATAGTTGCCCATGAGGATTGCAATGAGAAATACCAAAACACCGCCAACGAAAATGTATGACCAGATACTGAAAAGATTTCTGATCAATTCCTTGCCGGATGAACGGCGCCAAACATAGGTATAGAGAAACCCCATGACACTAATGCTCAAAGGAAACGAAGAACCCAGAAAATAGGTTGACTGGGTCACAAAAAAAGGAACGATGCCTGACTCAGGAAATGCTTCTTTGACTCCCAAAGCAAAAAGCCCGAGGTTGGCAACAAACAAAAAAAGCACATCAAAAATATAGTATCGAACAGATACCTCATGCCAGATCTTTGCTATAGAAAGGGTTGTAAAAATTTCCTTCGCGGCAATGGTGACGATGAAAAGCAGAAACAGACCGACAAAAGCCTTAAGAAGCGGCCATTTCAAGTACACTGCCAGAAAAATCAAAAACAGGGAAAACAGCACACCGTAGATGTAACGCATCTGCTTCTCAGGATCGACCTCAAGCTCCGGATAGACTGCAGAAATCAAATAACGGTTAAGAATAAGAATCGCAAGATTACCGAAACCTATAAAAAAAACATAAGGATGAACCGTATTGAGAAAAGTGCTTTCCGTCCATGCACCGGCAGCACCAAGAAAGGCAGCAAAGGCAATGATGAAAACAGATGCCGAAAGGTATATCCTTACAATCGTAGCTGGTTCAATGGCCATCCTGTTTTTATCAACGCTCTGCACGATAGTTGTTTTTTCTGAGTTCATCGTAAGCTATCAGGGACATACCGATAAGAGATACATTGAGAATCAACGGATTGAACGGCAATGTAAAAAGTTCAGGCTGAAAAACGGCAACGTAGATCAGAAGAACGGCTAAAGCTAAAATATTCAGCAGGAAGACCCAACTGCGGGAGGTAAACAGAAGAAGAAATCCGAACAACACCTCGCCGTATCCCATCCAGATCACCATTGTACAGGCCAGTTCATGAACTTTGACAATATGCTCTAAAAGCTCTATCTCTCCGGGACTTTGACAGATAATCTTGGGCACCATCCCCTGGTATATCCACGAAAAAGCCAGGACCAGACGGGCTGTAACAAGGACAGGGAAATTCTCTTTAAACCGGTTCATGGTCAAAAAATATGCGTGATAGAGCGATGAAGGAAGATAAGGAAAACCCGCGGAATCATGTTGGGGAAAAGGAGAATAAACGAAATATGAAGCTTGTGCAGATCCGGGTGTAACCGGATCTGGCGATGATATTGAGGTTTTTATTTGCCTTACAAAAGCATGCGGGATATATCGCACGATATATCTGCCGACATTTTCACATGTTCGACAACAGAGAGAATCCCTGTGGAATTTGTGATGTTCTGGTCAGTCACTTCAGCGCTGAGTTTTGTAACCGCCTTTTCGTAAATCTCATCGATCTCTTTCATCATATCGAGAGTTTCGGAAGCGTGCTTACTGTTTCCACTGGCAAAAGCTTCAACGGCTTTTTTGATCATCTCGGCTGTTATATCTCCCATAGGCTTGAGATCATACTCGTCTTTGTGCAGAACTTCGACGTTTGCCAACTGGATATACTCGGTCTTGTCCGCAATATTCAGCGCATATTGACCGATAACTTCCAGTTTCTGCATAATTTCACGAGCCGTATCGACCACTTTCTTGTTTTCTTCACCAAGATCCTGGAAACAACTGTAAGCCAAACAAAGATACTCCACCTCAAACTTACCTTTCTGAATATACTCCTTGTCAAACTCGAACGCCGATTGTGCAAGATCGCTGTTTTTCTTGGTCGATGCACGGATAACGAGCATCAGATTGTTCTCGACATTTGAGGAAAGTTTTGTCAGCTTCTGCTTCAGTGTCTCAAGCTGCTCATGAACCGGACCTTCGGGTTTTGTCGCAAGTCTGAACTTGACCGGATCGATCTTGATTGTAAAAGCATCTGGACGGGCAACTTTTTCTATTCCCTTTTTTGCGCCACCACCCTCGGCACTTTTTTTCCCGAAAAGTTTCATTGTTTCAGTGTAAGCTAAGCTGTTTGTAAAGAGATAACGAAACTACTCCAGAACCTCTGCTGAAGAAACGGTTTCTGACCACATCAATCTCCAGGAGCAATTTCATCGGACAACACAACATGAATGTATCGAGCATAAGTTGAAAGCTCAATCCAAGTGGTGACAATTTAGTTGAGTAAAAGGGTCAATTGCAAGAAAAAAATAAAACCCGACACCAAAGATCAAGATGATGCCGGGCTCTGAATACCAAGTCTAATCTTTCAAAGACTGGATAAGCTTTTCGAAGGAACTTTCAGTATGACGGATAATCTCGCCAGTGATGAGATAGAGAACTTCTCTTGCAATTCTGGTTGCATGATCACCGATTCTTTCAATGTATCGTGAAATGCTCATCGCGACGATATACTGTGTAGCATCGGCCTCCGCATGCCGTATTTCTGCAGATACCTTTTTAAATACTGCCCGATGGATTGCATCGAGCTTTTCATCCATATCACAAACCTCTTCGGCAAGCTGGCGGTCCTTGTTGACAAAAGCCTGTATAGACTTCTGAACCATCTCTTTTGCCAGGTCTCCCATCTTTTCAAAATGAAAATCTCTGAGAAACGCCTGATCGATTTCAGGGACTCTTTCGGAAATATGCACGGCCAGATCGCCGATTCTTTCAAGATCCGTATTGATCTTCAGGATAGTGATGATAGTTCTCAGATCCCTTGCCACCGGCTGTTGAAGCGCCAGAAAAACAAGACATTGTTCTTCGAGCCTGACTTCCGAGGCATCGATTTCACCATCAGCAAGCTTAATATGATCCCCCCCTTCCAGGTCGCTGCTCAACAAAGCCGCCATCGCTCCCGAAAAGTTTTTCAGAACCTTGTCGGAAAGGATAACCAAAGAGTTGGATAAATCCTTTATGTGCTCGTGAACGGGTCTGTCCGCCATAAGAGTTATTTTTTTGTGTTCAGCTGAACCTTCCGGTGATGTAATCCTCGGTCACCTGATCTCTTGGATTGGTAAAAAGCTGTTTGGTCGGGGCATATTCTACAAGATCACCTTCATAATAAAACATGGTGTAATCGGAGACACGCGACGCCTGTTGCATGTTATGAGTCACGATAAGTATAGTATAACTGCCCCGTAATTCCTCGATAAGATCTTCTATTTTAGCCGTTGCCTTGGGGTCCAGAGCCGATGTAGGTTCATCGAGCAAAAGTATTTCCGGCTCAACCGCAAGGGTACGGGCAACACATAAACGCTGCTGCTGACCTCCGCTCAACCCGAGAGCGTTCCTGTCGAGACGATCCTTCACTTCATCCCACAAAGCCGCTTTACGAAGGCTTTTCTCAACGACTTCCTCGAGCATTTTTTTATCTTTCACGCCATGAAGTCGAGGTCCGTAAGCGATGTTGTCAAAAATTGACTTCGGAAAAGGATTCGGTTTCTGGAAAACCATTCCGATTTTCTTCCTGAGCTGGACTTCATCGGTATACCTGCCATACACATCCTCGCCGTCAAACATAAGCGTTCCGGTTGTATAACAGGAAGGGATGAGATCGTTCATACGGTTTATTGCACGTAAAAACGTGCTCTTTCCACAACCGCTGGGCCCGATAATAGCAGTGACGTACTTCGATAGAATATCGGCATTGACCTTTTTTACCGCCTCAAAGTTCCCGTAGAAAATCGAGAAATTCTTTGCACTGACATGAGGCTTTCCTCCATCCTTGACCCTCTCTCTTTCAGGAGGAAGAAAAATTTCCCGGTTCGCTCCACTTTTGGCTGCGACCTTGTTTACCTCTCTTTCTTCTGCGGTCATCTGCATTACTTTTTAACCTTTTAATTTTTGAGAAATCCGGGCTCTCAGCAATATAGCCGATAAATTCAGCAAAAGCACGATCGATATGAGCGCAAGCACCATGCCATACTGTACATGGCGAATCTCATTGGCTGCCTCATGTTCACTGGCAAGATTATAAATGTTCCATGAAAGGGCCGGCGTAGGTGAATTGAACACATCGCCAAGCCCTATTGTCGCGCCGACACTGACCGCTGCAGTGAAAATTATCGGAGCGGTTTCTCCTGCTGCACGTCCAAGGCTGATGATGCCTCCGGTTATGATCCCGGGTAAAGCCGCAGGCAGGATAACGGTTACAATAGTTCTCCACTTCGTCGAACCAAGTCCAAGAGATGCTTCCTTATAGGTTTTCGGTACCGCCAGAATCGCCTCTTCAGCAGCTCTGATAATTGTCGGTAGAATCATAATCGCAAGTGTCAGTGAACCTGCAAGAACACTTTTCGACTCGGAAACTTTCATGGTATTGATAAAAAACGCAAGGCCGAAAAGACCGAAAACAATGCTCGGAACACCGGCGAGTGTACTGTTGGCACTGCGAAGAATACTGGTAAAAAAGTTATCCTTGGCATATTCCGTAAAATATATCGCAGCGATCACCCCAAGAGGAAAGGCAAACAGCATTGCACCGACCGCAAGGAAAAAAGTACCTTGAATCTCAGCCCAGATCCCCCCGAAAATATGAGCATCGAGCGAACGTTCGGTAATGAACCCCCAGTAAAAGGTCTGTTCGGGAAGGAGCATTTTCTCGAGGTTGTTTTCCATGTAAGGAAACAGATCGGCTAATGCTGTCCCGGCAAATTCATCAGCTCTGGGCACAAAATACTGTGTTGCCATCTTTGTGGGATCCGAGTAATCCCATTTCGTGACAAACATGAGATCGTGCAGAGCCTCCTCGGCTTTTTCCCAGCGTGTAGCTCCATACTGGTAACGCAGCAGAATAGGCTCCATATCCCCCGGAAGCGGGCCGAGAAGATGAGCGAGGATCTTTCTGACGCTTGTATACTGAGAGGTGTACTCTTTTTTCTTTTCACCTGGCTCCATACCCTCCATTTCGGCCTCGAATGCCTCGATGATACTGAAGGCCTTGTTTCTGTAAGAATCGGTTTCGGTTATTTGTTGCTGAAGAACATCCGGATTTCCTTTTCGGAACTCGTTGTACTGCAATTTTCTATGCTCGATCGTGCCCTTGAAAAATATCGCCCCGGCACCTTTGGAAAAAATCGGTACAATCACGACCAACAAAGCAATAGCCATTAACAGTATCGATGTAACACCGACGGCTGTAAACGATCGGTCAAGTATTTTTCTGGTTCCGAGATCCATGAGTTCAATGATAGTTGAGTGATAGTGGCCTACTCACCGGCAAGAATCTTCCTCTGCCGAACAACAATTCGCTCGCTGACAAGGTTACTGATAAAACTGAAAACAAGAAGCAGAAGCCCCATTGCAAAAAGAACATGGTACCGGGCAGATCCTGTAACCTGATCCGCCTCCCCCATATCACCGGCAATGGTCGCCGTCAGGGTTCGTATCGAATCAAGATAATTATACCAGGGATCGGGAATATGCGAAGAGTTACCCGATGCCATCCATACAACCATGGTTTCGCCTATGGCACGCATGATACCGAGGATAACCGCCGCGAGAATACCGCTGCTGGCGGCCGGCAGCACCGTTTTCACTATAGTTTCCGCTCTCGTTGCCCCGAGTGCATAACTGCCTTCTCTCAACTCTCGGCCGACCGCCTGCAGGGAATCCTCAGAAACACTGACTATAGTCGGCAATGCCATGAAACTGAGAATCAGAGAAACATTGAGAGCATTTGTTCCACTGAGAATCTGGATTGCATTAAGCGTCTTTCCCACCCAGTAGAGAAAGATAACCGCTATTATGCCCAGCACTGCTGTCACTATGAACCGCACTGTTTCGCGTTTCGACCCGCCTTTGTCCCCTGAAGTCAACAGATCGGAAACAACGATGACAGCAAGAATCACAAAAGGACCGGCAATAAGCCACCATGCCCACATCAATATCGGACCACCGTAATTCTGAAGAAGAGGAGCAAAAATAACAAGCGCGAAAAAGCCATAAGCAACTGAAGGAATCGCTGCGAGCATTTCAATGACCGGCTTGGCATACTGCCTTATTGAAAAAGGCAGAACATCACTCAGACATATAGCTGCAGATATTCCAAGAGGTACGGCAATAAGTGCAGACCCGATGGTCACCATACCACTACCATAGATAATGGCCAGAGCTCCGAACTCCCCGGGCTCATCAGCCGGATACCAGCTGGTGCTGGTAAAAAATTCTACAAATCCCCGTTGTTGAAAGAAAGGAATGGCGTCAACGGCGACGAAGTAAAAAATGAAGAGAACGACGATAGCGACAAATGATGCCACTACCAGCAGAAAACCTTCCCCGAAAAACCTTGCGATTCTTTGTCTGCGAAGTTTTTCAGGAGTGAGCACAAAAGCATCTGATTTTTTCCCGCCATCCACTGTCACTTCAGCCATACAAAACGTGTCTTGAATCTGAAAAAAGATAATTGAAAGGCATACGAAAATTGTACTGTAATGTATACTCTCATGTTGGAGCTGACAATGCCCGTCATGTTACAAATCTGTTACATCTGATACTACAGCACCGCTATCACCAACGCTTTTCGAAGCGCTTTCTCATGATGACCGCTACGGCGTTCATCACTATCAAAAAAGCAAGTAAAACCATGATGGCGGCTGATGTTCGCTCGAGAAAAGCCCTTTCAGGACTGTCAGCCCAAAGATATATCTGTACAGGCATGACAGCTGCAGGATCGGTAAAACCAACGGGGATGTCAACGATAAAAGCAACCATACCGATCATCAGCAACGGTGCGGTTTCACCCAACGCCTGCGCCATTCCGATTATAGTGCCGGTCAGCATTCCCGGAAGTGCAAGAGGCAACACATGGTTCGAAACCATCTGCATTTTCGAAGAACCAACACCCAAAGCAGCCTCACGAATTGACGGGGGAACAGCCTTGAGCGCTGCCCTGCTGGCAATAATAATTGTCGGCAACGTCATCAGCATGAGAACCAACCCACCCACAAGAGAGGTGGACCTTGGCATGCCGAAAAAGTTAAGAAAAACAGCAAGACCGAGTAATCCGAAAACAATCGACGGCACGGCTGCCAGATTGTTGATATTGACTTCGATAAAATCCGTTGCAAGGTTTTTCGGAGCGAACTCCTCGAGGTAGACAGCCGCAGCGATCCCTATAGGGAAAGAAAGCGCCAGAGTAACGAGCAATGTAAAAAAAGAGCCTTTTACCGCCCCCCAGATTCCAGCCAGTTCAGGCTCTCTCGAATCTCCGGCTGTAAAAAAAGTGACATTGAACTTTTTTTCAATTCTTTCCTGATCGACCAGTTTGTCTATCCACTCAAGCTGCCTGTCGTCAAGACGTCTTTCGCTTTCCGGAAGCTCCCTTTTACTATGCCCTTTTACAAGCATATCCACATCATCATCAGCCGGGACCCAGAGAGATATCGTTTTGCCGACAAGTTCCGGATTTTTCAAAACTGCTTCGCGAAGCTGAAAAGCAGCTCCTGAACTGAACAGGGCATAAAGCTCACGTTTACTTTTCCGATCCCGGACCTCAGGATAAAGCTTGGTGATCGATTGTTTGATAATTCCCTGAAAGTTCGACTTCCTGAGATTTTCCCGATCGAGCATCGTTGTGTCAAGGACTACGTCGAGCTTGATGTAGGTCTGAAAAAAAGCACTGTAACCATTGGAGACTATACTCGTTAACAGAACACTGAGAAATACTATGCTGAGGATGATAGAAAACAAACCGTAGAGCTTGAAACGCTTTTCTTTTCTGTATCGTTGCGCCAGCCTTCTGTTAACGATATCGATTGTTCGTTCCTTTTGTTGGTAAAAATGGCCCCCATCGCCTGCAACCGGCTGCTGTTTCCTCTGGCTACTCATATCTCTCCCGATATTTTCTCACTACCGTCAAGGCAACGATATTCAACAAAAGCGTTCCAATGAATAGCACCAGCCCGAGTGCGAATGCAGCAAGAGTTTTTGGACTGTCGAATTCCTGATCTCCCACCAGCAACGTAACGATCTGAACCGTCACGGTCGTTACAGCTTGTAGAGGATTGGCCGTAAGGTTAGCCGAAAGACCCGCCGCCATGACAACGATCATGGTTTCACCGATCGCCCGTGATACCGCCAACAAAATCCCTCCGACGATACCCGGCAGTGCCGCTGGAATCAGTACATGTTTGATGGTTTCCGATCTGGTTGCCCCCACACTGTAAGCTCCATCCCTGAGGGACTGGGGAACCGCATTTATGACATCATCTGACAGTGAAGAAACAAACGGAATAATCATGATTCCCATTACCAGTCCGGCCGCCAGGGCACTTTCCGAAGAAACATCGAGCCCCATTTGCGAACCGACCGTCCGAATGGCAGGAGCAACGACCAGAGCTGCAAAAAAGCCATAGACAACAGTAGGAACACCTGCAAGTATTTCCAGAAGGGGTTTTACAACAGCCCTGATTTTTTTCTCGGCATACTCAGACAGAAAAATAGCGGACAGTAAGCCGACCGGAACGGCGACCATCATGGCAATTGCGGAAATAAGCAATGTCCCTGCAAAAACGGGTACGGCTCCGAATGCGCCCGAAGAACCAACCTGTTCCTCCCTGATTGCCATTTGTGGACTCCATTCGAGACCGAACAAAAAATCCGTAACCGGCACATGACGAAAGAAACGAATGGCTTCATACAGCACAGAAAGCACAATGCCTACCGTTGTGAAAATCGCAATGGTGGAACAAACAATCAAAAGCGATTTAATGACGATCTCAACCTGATTCCTGGCCCGGAGCCCTGGTGTTATACGTCGATAGACAAACAGCATACCTGCTATAGCAACCACAACCACAAGCACACTTGTAATCATGGTGCCAATACCCTGCAACTCCAGGAAATGTGTCGCGGCATTCCTCATCTCGGGAGTTATCTCACCGGAAACGATGTTCCCACTCGCCAAATTCCGAACATCTTGCACAAACAGCATGAGACGCTCTTGGGGAAGCTGCTGCAATGCAAGTGGAAGATCCGCGATTACGAGAGCGGTGACAATACGTTGCTCAAAAATCAGCCAGAGTAAAAAAAGGAAAAAGGCCGGTAGACAGCACCACAATGCGGTTAAAATCCCATAGTAATTCGAACGCGAATGCAGTTTATGTTGCCCTCCCGCTGTTCTCGCCACAGCGGATGCTTTTTTTCGACCAAGATAAAATCCTGCAACCGACAACGCCAGCAATGTCAGAAGCAGCAGGAGAATTGGTGAGATCATAAACATTGCTCGATTGATTCCTCAGCCGTATCGACCGGTAATATAGTCTTCGGTCAACTGATGGGACGGCTTGGTAAAAACAGCCCCGGTTGCACCCACTTCTATCAGGTCGCCAAGATGAAAAAACGCTGTACGTTGCGAGACCCGTGACGCCTGCTGCATGGAATGCGTTACGATCACAATGGTGTACTGTTTTCGCAACTCATCAATGAGGTCCTCGATTTTTGCAGTTGCTATTGGATCGAGCGCAGAACAGGGTTCATCCATGAGAATAACTTCCGGACTGACGGCAATTGCACGGGCGATACAAAGACGCTGCTGTTGCCCTCCGGACAAGCCTGTACCCGGCTGGTCAAGTCGATCCTTGACCTCATCCCATAGACCGGCCTTGTGCAAAGAGGTTTCGACAATCTCATCCGCATCGGCTTTCGACTCTACAAGCCCATGAATTTTAGGAGCCCAACTGACGTTCTCGTAGATTGACTTTGGAAAAGGGTTCGGTTTCTGGAACACCATACCTATCTGTGCCCTGAGAGGCACGACATCAACGGAGGAATCATAGATATTCGAACTGTCGAAAAAAATCTGACCGCTCACACGACAACTCTCGATGGTATCGTTCATCCGGTTCAAGCAGCGCAAAAAGGTTGATTTCCCACATCCTGACGGACCAATCATCGCAAGCACTTCGTTCGACCCGATATCGATCGATACATTTCGAATTGCTTGCTTGTCATCATAATAGACATTGACATTTCGACAAACCATTCGTGGATTGGGAACATTGATGTTTCCAACTGTTTTACGGCTGTCCCTTGGAGCAAGAATACGTTTTTCCATGCTCTTTTTTTTCAGTACATCTTGCATATCCGACAAACTATATATCTACCTTCACCACCATAAAAGTTGTTTCTCATCGGGGAAAAAGCAACCTGAAAATATCGCAACGGCCAGAATATTTTCGGCCGGCAGTTTATCTGCCGGCCATGAAAAAAAGTGATACGCAACTGCTCCTGTCACTGGCGAACTACAATTCGTCACAGGAAATTGGAGTGAGTTCCGCTGCAACTTTCGCATATGCCTCTCTCTCCTCCTGAGGCATAGGAATCAAACCTTTTTCAGTAAGATACCCTTCATCGCCCCATGCCTTCTCGGATGTAAACTCCTCGAGGTATTCACCGACTCCCGGAATCGTCCCTACATGCGCTTTTTTGACATAGAAAAACAGGGGACGTGAAAGAGGGTATGAGCCATCGGCAATAGCACTAAAAGCAGGTTGAACGCCGTCGATAAAAGTACCCTGAATTTTGTCGCTGTTCTGATCAAGGAAGCTGAACCCGAAAATACCCAGAGCGTCGGCATTGGCGTCGAGCTTCTGAACGATCAGGTTATCGTTTTCACCAGCCTCGATATACGCACCATCTTCCCTGAGAGTATGGCTGATTTTCTTGAACTTGTCCTTGTCTTCTTTTTTGAGCGCTTTTATCCATCCGAACTCCTTAGCCCCCGCTTCCATAGCTAACTCCACGAAAGCATCACGAGTTCCCGAAGTAGGAGGTGGGCCGAGCACTTCGATTTTTATTTCCGGAAGATCCGGGTTTACCTCTTTCCACGTTGTGTATGGATTGGCAACAAGTTCACCCTCCGTACCACCGGGAGCAGGAACTTCTTTTGCAAGAGCGAGAAAGATATCCTTGCGACTCAACATGAATGGCATGGCTTTTTTCGAGTTTGCCATAACGATACCGTCATAGCCGATCTTTATCTCAACAACTTCTGCTACGCCGTTTTCAGCACATTTCTCGCATTCGGATTTCTTGATCCTGCGGGAAGCGTTGGTAATATCCGGATGTTCCACCCCTACCCCGGCCGAAAACAGTTTGAATCCACCGCCAGAACCGGTCGACTCGATTTTAGGAGTTTTAAAATCCGTTGTTTTGCCAAACCGCTCGGCCACAACCGTTGCAAAAGGATACACGGTCGAGGAACCGACAATACTGATATAGTCACGTGCGGACTGTGCACCTTCGCTTGCCTGGTCAGTCTTACGGACAACCTCCTCTTCCTTGCCGGACTGATCCGCTTTGGGACCGCAACTGATCACCGACAAAGAACCTGCCAGCAACAGCAAAAACGCTGCCAAAGAAACAGTTTTCTTCATTTCCATCCCCTTGATTGTTTTATTTGAAATAGAGAATAACAGCAAGAACGTACCATGATTGGTATGTTGTAGTAGTTACAATTTGATCTTCATTTATCTATTCTTGTCAATAATTGTTGACAAAGTTGTAACACAACTGTATCAAACACAATAAAAAAAGCCACCCCCAACCAAGAGGTGGCTTTTACTGTCAGAAAAACCGCCATCAATCCATTTACTGGCATTAATAGCGATTAACGTAACCAAGTTCGCTGATCATACGTTTGCCATCATCGGTTTTCGGCAGATCGATAAATTCCTTGACAACGCCTGCAGGCTGGCCATTTGTATACATGAACAAAGGACGTGCAACCGGGTAGGAACCGTTTTTAACGGTTTCCTCACTTGGCTCGACACCATTTACAATAAGAGGCTTGACCGAGTCATCGACAAAACCAAGGCCGATGAAGCCAATAGCGGCAGGAGTTGATGCGACACGGCTTTTAACAGCACCATTGCTGGCCTGAGTTTCAGCACGCTTTGTAACAGGATTGCCTTTACCGACAACAAGTTTCCTGAAAGAATCCTGAGTACCGCTGTTTGACTCGCGCTGGATAACAACGATTTTTGCATTTGGCCCCCCAACTTTGCTCCAGTTGGTAACTTTGCCGGTGTAAATATCACGGATCTGCTCGATTTTCAGTGCAGCGACATAGTTGCTCGGATGCACAACAACCGACAGTCCGTCGAGAGCGACAACATGTTCTACAGGGTCGATTCCCTTTGCTTTTGCAGCATTAGCTTCTTTTTCTTTCATCGGACGGGACATGTTGGCGATATCACAGGCGCCATTGATGAGACTTTTGGCGCCGTTACCGCTGCCTGACTCACTGACGGTAACCTGAACTCCCGTGTTTTTCGTAAAATAAGCCGCAAAAGATTTAGCGATCGGGCCGACTGTTGTTGAACCGTCCATGACAATAGCATCCTTGGCCTGAACAGGTCCGGCTGCGGCAAAACAGAAAACCGCAACAAGCATCAGCATTTTTTTCATCTTGTTCATCATCTTCTTTCTTAATTATGAAATTTAAAAAATAGAAAAGCTTTGCAGTCTCTCCCAAAAATCACCGCTTCTCCCGTTCAAAGGAGAAGCGGTAACGGTAGCAAGCGTGAGCCTTGCAACTCACCCAACGAAGAAAGAACAGCAACACAAATCAAGGTACAATTGTTCGTATATCAGAACTTAACAACCATGTCAGCCTGCAGAATGTGAACATCCTCTTCACTGTCGATCCCCTTTTCATGGCCGAGATACTTCAGACCGAGAGTCATGTTCTGAACAAGGTGATATTTAGCACCAACCTCGAAACCCTGGCCGTCGGTACCACCGCCAAAGCGATCGGAATCAGTATAAGCCCCAAGAACGGCATCTTTTTCAAGATAGGTATAGTTGGCATCGACCTCCCACTGACCGACTTTTTTTGCTTTACCCAACTTGAAGCCGACAAGATAACCCTTGTCATCTTCATCCACGTCATCTGCAACGTTCATAACGTACTGGCCATAAGCCTTCCAAGGAAGACCACCGCTGAATTTCCCCCCGACATCACCAAAGATCTCGAGAATATCATAGTCGTACTCATAGACACCGTTACCGGAATTACCATAGAAGCTGTCAGCCCAATCGCCTAAAACACCTTCACCCATACCAACGATGTTGACATAATCATAGTAACTTGCCCCAAGCATGAAACCGAGATCCCCGGCCTGACCTGTATAAGCGAGCTGAGCTGCCCAGAAATATGGATCTTCTTCATCAAATGGTTTACCCGTCTTGATCTCGTCGATGAAGTAATATCCTGCTACGGCATTCAAACCCTGGCGCTGTTTCTTGCCGTCCTTGCCGAAATGGAAAGTCATACCTTCGAGCGTCAGATCACTGTCCCAGACAAGGTCGTTAACACGGATAAGCGTCTGCTTGACTTCTCTTTTACCGAAGATGAAGTTTGCTTCACCATCGAGGAACATCGGATGATAGTCGATGAACGCCTGGTTAAGCCTTATATCTTTCGGAGCGAATCCGTCACCGAGCGTCTGGTTGCGTGAAACCGGATCATCGGAACCGGATGAAAGCTGGACTCCTGCGCTCAGTTCCTCGTTGATCCAAGGAAATACACCGATACGAACACGGAGACGATGACGGTCCCTGCTATTGTCTTCGTCTTTGGATTCGTCCAGCTTCGACTCGTAACGATAACGAATGTCACCTTTCCAGTTCCAATCAACTGCATGAGCGGTGCTCCATCCCGAAACGAGCAGAAAAGCAAAAAGCGCAATAAATTTTTTCATAATAAAACAGATTATGTTTTCTGGTTTTGCTTACAATGAACATGGGCATTTGCTGCTTTTGCCCTCGTCGGGGGATAATCTACAACTCATTATGTTAAGGAACTGTTACAGGTATGAAACGATATTGTTACAAAGCTTTTGTCTGCAAAATCCGGCATGTCAATCTGTTACGATAACAACACCATGATATCGTTCGTCAGGAAAAATCACTCTACCTTTCTTGTTGATTACGACATAAGGAAAACGGGACTTCCTGAGTAGTTGAAGAACTTTTGCGAGATCCTTTTTCCCTGCAGGTTTGACCAGAATATCGGCAACGCCTTCAACCTTTTTGATATCGTGTTTCGCCATATCTTCCTGGACAAAAATCTCTCCTTTGATCGCGTCCCTCAGTTCCTCAAGTTTCAACATAGATCACCTCGCTTTTAACCTAAAAACCCTGAAGAGTTGTTTACATTCGCGGTCCGGCTGCGGCGAGCTTTCGATCGAGAATTCCCCGTATGCCCTCGGTAAGCTCACCGTACACCCTGCTCCGGCTGTTGCGAATCCTGCGATATACCTTTACGATGTCAAGAGTGAGGATGATACGGGTAGAACTGCAGTTCAGATCGCCAAACAGGTGCTTACCGATAACTTCGAATCCAAGAACCCTTGTATGAAAATTAAGAGGAGAGTTGGGCTCTCCCTCGAATACATCCGTAATAAAATGAGTATAGTCTCTTTCAATGACCTCTTTTGTAGCCGTGCGCATCAGGCGGAGAGCAATTCTCGGGTTTTTTCGAAACTCGCTCTTGATCATAAAACGGCCGATTTCCACATAACGGCCCTCCTGTTTCATTTTTTCGATATTGACGCCGGGAAGCAATCTGACATCATACTCCCGAGGAAGTTCGAGAGGTGGATCATACATTAATCTCAGGACCCCTGCCGGTCGATCATCGACTTTCGCAAGAAACCATGAGTAGGTATCCGTTTCTTCGAGGGTTTTGGGCAATTGCCCCTGTGCCTTACTGATCCACTTTTTTTCCTTTTTGAACACCTGTTCAATAATTTCAACAGCATCTCTGCGTGCTTCATTGGACAACACCCTTTCAACCGTTATACAGGACATATGACCTCCTTGATGGTATGGTTGTTATTTTTTGAATCACCTTTGCTGTATTTCGCGATTTTACTGCAAGTGTCGAAAAAGGGTATTCCTTACCGCACAATCCAGCTATTACAGACATCACCCTGTTTGTCACAGCACGGGCAAGCATATGCTGCTCATTGTCTGTAGTAAATGATGAAAAGTCAGAATTACCCGCCTGGTGGTAAGCCTTCGCAAGGTCATCAAAACGTAAAGGTTCACCTATGTTGAGCGAAATCCTGCCTAACGAGCGAACTTTTTTTTTCTTTCCCCCGGATACACAATTGATTCCTACCGGAACGACAGGAGCTTCCGACCGAAGAGCAATATGCCCAATGCCCGGCTTTGCCTTAAGAAGCCTGAAAGGATCTTTATTTCGTTTTCCTTCGGGAAAGATACCGACACGTTTGCCATCCTTGAGTTTTTCACAGCAAAGGGAAACAACATCAACAGGACGCCCCGCATTAGGTCTTTTTGATTCGAGAAACTTGAGGGTAGAGCGCTTGTGATAGACGTAAACCGGGTCCATCCGCTCGAAAATCTGCTCTATCAATGGTATTTTTCCATACATCCAGTCAACAACAAAGCTGATCTTCTGTCCACCGCTGTGATAAACAAGAAAAGTCGGAACCAGGATCGATTCAATCGAGTTGTTGTGGTTGAACGCAAAAATCACAGGCTCACGCCTATCCCTGATATATTCAAGGCCTTGTGCGCGAACAAAAAGAAGAGTCGGAATCATGAAAAACCTCAACAACATTGATTCGACCGGTTTCAGAAACGGGAGCTTGCCGAAGAGATTTTCGCGCAAATAGCTCATTCTGAAAAAGCTTTTCATGAAGGATCCCTTTTATTGTAGTTACATAAAGAGATACTCAAAAGAATGTTGCCGAATGGTTACGGTTTGGTAAATATTGTGTAAACTCGTGACATTAGCGCTTTGGCAGGTCCCCCGAGCCATACATTGAAGTGCAAGCGTCAGAAAGCCATCACCGAACTTATCCCCAAGACCGTTTTCACATGAGTTGGTTACAAAACATAATTGTCCTGATAATCGGTTTTTTACTCTCCCAGATACTGATTGCGGCCAGAACCCATGTCAGACTCATCACTTATTTTCTCGATCACTCCCGCACGACAACAGGCGGACTTTTGACGGCAACCCTTTTTCTTTCCTACAGTTTATCGATCTTCTTTTCTAACACGGTCGTCGTTCTTGCCTTGCTGCCGGTAGTGCGAAAACTGATGGCTATTTTCGGAAACGTGAAAAATCACAAGACACTTGCAGCTCTCTTCTACTGTGCATTGATCTTCGGCGCAAATACAGGAGGCATGGCCTCACTGACCGGGAGCCCGCTGAACGTTGCCGCAGTGAGCTTCGCAAATTTTCAAGCGTTACCCGGTGCGGAACATGTCACTTTTTTTTCTTGGCTAATGGTCGGCGTCCCGGCTTCGTTCATGCTCATCCTTGCCGGAAGATGGCTTATCCTGGCGCATACCCCTTCAGACCTTGAACCATCGGTTTTACCGACACCGCACAGGATGGGTTCTCTCTTGCCGAAAAAACCGCTCATCTTTTTTTTCAGCAACATCACGTTCACCTTCCTTCTCAGCGCGGCCCAGTTTCTTTTCAAACCAGATCCTCTGGTCGCAGGAATGAATATCGTTGACCTTTCGTTTCTCGGATACCTTGGAACCATTCTTTTTTTTGCATTCATCTTTCCCCGCAAAGCCCGAACGCCAAGAAATGTTCTGAAAAATCTTACGTTTCTATTCCTGTTTCTCATGGCGTTTCCCCTTATCTTTGTCAGCAAAACACTGGAGCAGCTCGAAAAAAGACTCGGAGTTCCATTAGGGAACGCTTATACCACGCTTGACAACTTTCTGCTGCGGACGCTCAATTTTTTCTGGAAACCCCTTTTTGGGGAAAACTTCAAGTCTCTCTCCATACACAACTTCAATTCTGTACTATCGATCAATCGGATTATGCTTGAAATCCCCTGGTTCGGCATTCTTCTGATGAGCATTACAGCTGTACTACTGCTATTAATCATATCAGTCGGAGACAATCCAGCAACTCAGGATATAGACGGCTGGCTTTTTACCGTGCTAAAAAAATTCATTGCCTGGGCAACCTCTTTTTCCAACAGTCCGGCCATCCTCTATGCCCTTACTGCCGTGTCAACGATATTTGTTACAGAAATATTCAACAATACCACTGTTCTGCTTGTCGTCACCCCGGCGATAGTCGCCATGCAACCGCTCTTTCAATCTGAACAGCTCCTTTTGCTTTTGCTTGTCACGGTTGCTGCTTCAGGAGCATTTATGAGCCCCGTCGCTACCCCTGTCAACGCTCTCGCATTCGGTGGACTCGAAAAAGTCTCCATCAAGACATTACTTCGACTCGGTTTTTTCATGAACCTCATTGCTGCCTTTCTCATAACCACCAACTTTTTGATACTCTTATATTTTCTGTAACGGGATTTTTTTAATTACCTTCCTTTGCTATACTGATGTATAAGAGGAAAAAGATCTCTTTTGAAACAAAGCCCAGACAATCGCCCCCATTTCAATGCCGCTGCTGAAACATGGGATGCAAACCCACGGAGGGTAAACCTCGCCCGGCAAGTAGCGCAATCGATGAAAAAACAGCTCCCTTTTCAGACAGACTGGAATGCTTTGGAAATAGGATGTGGAACCGGGCTCCTGACCTGCCCTGTTTCTTCCATGATAGCATCTTTGACCGCCCTCGACACGTCGGAAAAGATGATCGATGAACTGAACAAAAAAATCTGCAAGCAACGGACGTCCAATATACAACCGGTCGTTTCCGATATCTTTTCCTTTCCTCACATACCTGAACAGACAAAAAAGTATCACCTCATTTTCAGCAGTATGACTTTTCATCATATCGAAAACGTCGATGGGGCACTACAAAAACTTTTTTCACTACTGCTTCCGGGTGGTTATCTGGCAATTGCCGATCTTGATGAAGAAGACGGCTACTTTCACAACGACAGCAATGAAAAGGTCCATCATGGGTTCAGAAGAAATCTGTTTCAAAAACAGTTGTTACAGCAAGGATTTACAGACATTTCTTTTTCAACTGCGGCAAAACTGACAAAAACCAACCGTGCAAACATCGAAAAAACGTATACCGTTTTTCTGGCCACTGCACGAAAGAGCACAGAGCAATGAACTTCAAAGCAGTTATTTTCGACCTCGACGGCACACTTCTCGACTCACTTAAGGACCTGGCAGACACGCTTAACTACGTTCTTGGCGACAACGGTTATCCAACACACGACATAGACCAGTTCCGCTACCTTGTCGGGTACGGCATGAACGAACTGGTCCGAAGAGCGCTTCCACCCGATCTGCAAAATCAGCGGGAACTTCTCGAAAGACTCATGCAGGAAATGCTGGCACGTTATGCAGTAACCTGGAAAAACAATACCCGGCCGTATCCCGGTATTGACGAGTTACTTGACTGGCTGGATACCACTTCGATAAAAAAGGGGGTGCTCTCCAACAAATCGGACAAATTCACGAAGCTATGTGTCGAAACCCTGCTCTCCCGGTGGAAATTCGATTGCGTCACAGGGCACCACCCAGGAATCAACCACAAACCGGACCCGCAAGGAGCTCTTTTGATGGCGAAGGAAATGAAAATCGACCCGGCAGAGATTCTTTATGTAGGAGACAGTAACGTAGACATGCTGACGGCGAATGCAGCCGGAATGCTTCCTTTGGGGGTACTCTGGGGCTTCAGAACAAAAGAAGAATTACTCGAAAGCGGTGCAAAATTGTTAGTCGAAAAACCTCAGGCAATAATCAGCATACTTTCTGCAAACAATACGCAAAGTATTACACCCTAAAAACTCAGTGAGAAGTGCACAAGCTCGACCGGGCGCTCGTTCAAGGACTCCAAACCGCCCTTTTTTCGTCTGGCTTCCTCTTCATTGATCATTTTTCCTACGGCGAGCCCAACAGCTGTACCTATTGCAGCCCCGATTATGGTATCGGAAAGCCAATGTTTGTCGTCATATATCCGGTCCAGCACAGTAATACCCGACAAAGCATAAAGACCGGTGGTTGCCCAAGGCCTATCGATTCTTCTGCTCAATGCTGATGAGATTGCAAATGCAGCAGTTGTATGACCCGAAGGAAAAGACCATCTGCTGTTTTCTTTTTCAAACCAGTTGAACTGTTTGTTTCCTTCAAAAAGATACGGTCTCGATCGACCTGTAACCGCTTTAAGAATACCCGTAATAAGGAGAGAAAATGTATGAGCTTCAAGTACGGCCCGCCCTGTGTAGCGAACCCATTCATCTTCACTGACAATACCGGCAACATAGAGAGTCGATCCCAGATAGTAACCTGTAGATAATTTCCCATAGTAATCACCGACAGAAACCAAATCATCCATAAAGCCAGAACGATTGTCGAGCATATACTCCCGAACAGGATCATCGACCCACAGCACGGCTGCAGTCGCTGTACCTGCAACCGCAAAAACCGTCATCCAGTCACTGCCATCAAAATGTGCAGGGGAAGAAAAGATACTCCTGAAATCATGAGCGAAACGAGCTACATCATCTTCCAGGATATCACCTGTCGAACGGTTTCCAGCTTCTGCTGACGGTATCCCATGAAAAAACAATGAACACAGCAAAAAAAACATTACCGTAAGACACCTGAAAAGCTTAGACAAATTGTCCATAACATTCATTACAGTCCTTATAACAAAAAATCCCTTTGATTTTATGCAAAAGGAGTTCCTAAATTATTATACAGGTACTTCTTTAAACTGCCATGATCGAATACACTTTCAGGATGGGGTGGAGGCTGTTGCATAGAGAACAAAGAAACCAGGTTCCTGAGAAAAAGGGCAAGAATTTCGATTCCATCAGGTCAGTACAAAAAAAGGAATCATGTTGCTGAACCCAAAGTTCATAGAGAAAAAACACACCATACTGTCAACAGTACTGTTAATATAGCGTAATGACTGTCAATAACACACTCCTTGAAAAAGTATCAGCCTATGTTTCACAGCGTTTCGCAGAAAGTGGGAAGCATAACACAGGCGTTTATCACGATCTGACACATACTAAAGAAACCGTTGCTTTCGGACGGGAAATTGCGGAAGGTACAGGCCTGTCCGAACAATCCGTGCTTCTTGTCTTGCTTGCATGTTGGTTTCATGATATCGGCTACATAGACTCCCCGATCGAACACGAAGAAAAAAGTGCAGAAATTGCCGAACGGTTTCTTGTCGAGGAAGGTATTGACAAAGAAACGATAGAGATCATCAAAGGTTGCATTCATGCGACAAAAATCCCACAATCTCCCCGGAACCAGCTTCAGCAGATTGTATGTGATGCCGACCTATCAAATTTGGGTTCGGATAACTATAAGAAGAAAAGCGAGCTTTTGAGAATTGAACTCGAAAACAACAGAGGCTTGCCCTTTTCAGATAGCGAATGGCTTCAGCTCAGTATCGATTTTTTTCTCCAACACAGCTTTTTCACCGCATTGGCTCAAGAAAAATTCAATGGCAAAAAAGAGGAAAACCTTGTTTTGCTGAAACATGAGCTACAGAAAGAACAACTCCGAAAGCAGCAAAGAAAAGAAACGAAAAAAAAGAACAAGGAAAATGCAACCAAAAACCGGGGTGTCGAGCGAAACATGGAGGTGTATTACCGAACATCTTCCAGAAATCATGTGAGCTTCAGCGCTATCGTGGATCAGAAAGCAAACATTATGATTCAGACAAACTCGCTCATTTTTTCCATTATCATTTCACTTCTTGTTCGAAAACTCGATCAACTTCCCGACCTTATCATACCGACGTTTCTGATGCTTTTCACCTGCGTTGCAACAATTATCACATCCGTGCTCGCCACACGCCCGAAAGTAACACGCCATGAAACAACCATAGAAGATATCAAGAACAGAAAAGCGAACCTGTTGTTCTTCGGATCATTCGTCAATCTCGACATCGATCAATACGAATGGGGAGTCAAAGAGATGCTGAAGGATAAACCGTACTATATTGCCAACATGATACGAGATACCTATTATCTTGGGAAGGTCCTCGATAAAAAATACAAGTATCTCAAACTATCCTATGAAATTTTCATGGTTGGCCTGATTATTTCGATCAGCCTTTATGCTTACGCATTCACCAACTGAACGCACGCGAAACAGCGTTTATCATCGGTTGTACACAACGATACAAACAAATGGCGCACGACATGAAGCACCCATAAACGTATGCTGCAACGGTTCATTCCATCTCGCTGATGGTATAGAGCGCAACTTGTGACATTCTGCCCTTAAGAGAAATGATTCCTTTAAAACGTGTAGCAAATTTTTTCAACTGCTTTGCAGGAAAAAGAAAAAGCAGCTCTTCCGACAAGAGAATCTGCTCACCCATTTCAACGCACTCCTCCTGAATCCTTGCCGCTGTATTGACCGTATCTCCGTGAAAAACAATTTCCCTCTTTTCCACCCCGACCTCACCAGCCATTACTTTGCCGGCATGTAACCCGGCTTTCAAATGCGGAACATGCTGATAGCGCATCTCATATTCTCCGGCTCGTTTTTCAATACGTTTCAGGATATCAAAAAAGCAGCGAATACAGTTCAGTCGCTTCGTGCCATCCTGAATATTCCAGGTGATAACGACACTGTCACCAACATACTGATAGACTTCACCACCATATGTGGTAATCGGTTCGGCTATATCATTAAAAACATCATAAAGAAGGTTGTGATAACGTTCATGTCCCATGCTTTCAGCAAGAGCAGTTGAACTGTACAAATCAAGAAACATGAAAACCCTTTCCTCCTCATGAGGGGTATGATATCTTCCCACGACAACATTCCAGAAATTTTTTTCCCCAACCCTCTGAACAACAAGCCGGAAAGAGTTGATCACAATACCGACTATAGTCAGGAACAAAACCAGGACAAAAAACTCCCCGAAAAAAAACGTTCTGAGATATCTTTCAGAAGAAAAAACACCTGCGTTACCCGGTAATCGGTATTCATCCCAAACCACGAAAAACAGCAGCACCATCAAAGCGATGATGACATAGAATACTGTCCTGACAAAAAGCGTCAGAAGAAAATTGAGGTTACTGGTGATCCTCGAAAGAAAAAAAACATCCGATACAGCAACAGCTGCCCCAATAACAAATCCAACAGTGGTAAAAAAGACGAAAACAAAGGAATAATTTGGGTATACAAACTCTTCGTAGGTACAGCTCAAGGCTTTAAAAAAAGCCAGATAAATATAGAGCGCCATCATGAAACCGAAGATAATCCGCCCTATACTCTTCAAATTTCGGGATATCTTCAGAGGAGTTCGCATAATAAAAAAGTCGCGTAGTTGGCCAACTCGAGTACAGAGCCCAAAACAAACGTCCCCCCTGAGGAATTCCTCAGGAGGGAATACGAATCAAAAAAACAAATTAGAACTATAACAAACCAATTGCCAGGAGAATTACTCAGAAACTGAATCCGGTTCTAACGTATATGCCAATATCATCGGTTAGCCTTGCACTGTCAACACCTCTGCCAACGGCAATGCTCAAGGCATAGCGCGGTTCGATGAAACCGAACCAAAGTCCTCCACCATACCCTGTATGCCATCTGTCGGAATCTTCGCCATCGTAAAAAACCCGGCCCGTTTCGATAAATGCGAGAGGGCCGAACATAACGGGGACAAAAAACTTGAACGTAGCAAGGTAGAACCTGAACTCAGAATTGGCATAGAGAGACGCATCCCCTGCAAAACGTTGTTTGTCATAGCCACGAATCGATTCCGAACCTCCGATATACGCAGCCTCATAGAACGGAAAATCTCCCCAGATCTTCTCTCCGCCCGCCCGCAAAACAAGCCTTGAATAAGGCAATGAAGGCAAGGGGAGATAAGCGGTCCCTTCAGCCTTGACTTTCCAAAATGAGTTACTGTTTCCAAAAAGCTCCGGATAGTACGCACCTTCAATGTCCAGCACCATACCACTCAAAGCTGCCGTAGCACAAAAGGTCCTTCCACGAGCAAGCCGCCCTAGCTGATTTGTGGGTGAAAGCATGATTCCCTTACCGCAGTCACGGTTATCATAGCGAAACCCAGCAATAATACTGCCGACAAAATCTTCATCGATACCATAAGGAGCCATGGTTTCCAGCTGTGAACCGGGTTCAACCTCGAGATCGACGAATTTTGCTTCCAAACCGGTCCTGAACTGAAAATCGGAGTTGGCCGGAAACTGCAGTGTCGGGCGTATCCAGGTCAATTGCTGCTTTATCTCGAAATCATCTTCGTCGTACAGAGATGTATCAAAAGACGATTCGTTTCCGAAACCATAAAAATTGATAACGTCAAGCTCGGTTGTTCCAATTTCGAGAAGCAACTCCGTACCGTCAATAAACGAACGAAAATCACCTCTGTATTCAAGCTTGTAACGAAACTCGGAGCCGGGATCATATGCAATACCACCGCTCAGTTCCATATTGTAATTATAAGGGTCCTTGCGAAAGCCATAATCCTCGAGAACAACCCCCCATCCAAGAAAAGCACCATATTCCGGAGCGTAATCCAATCTGAGATTTGCAATAGATGCATCCAGTTCACGACCATAATCTCTGGCTTTGAAACCATACTTCGCGCGCTCATCGATCGGGTCCTCGATCCTGCTGTTGTCAACAACCGTATATTTACCTTCGCCGAAGTCAGTTTCCGATCCCCGGTCATAAAGATAGTTCCCGGCCCTTGTGCTGAAACCGCCGGCTGAAGCTGTCACCCTGTCAATGATTTTGTCTTTTCCTTTTCCACCTATAATCCGAACATCTATATCCTCCGCGAGGATACCGTCGATAACAGCATAATCGTTTCCACCTTCCAGATATAATCTTATTTCAGCAGTGTGCCGCGGATCGAATACTCTTGCATAAAAAGGAACAGCATCCCGCGATGCCAAATCATCCTGCATTCTGTAAATCTTCACGGCGACAGTACCGTCACCGTTACGTTCTATCTTCGCAAATTCCGGTTTGTCGCTGGCATAAATATCAACATCTTCAGCATAAATTCGGTACAACTCATCCGAGGCCTCGACCAGAAGATCACGCCTCGTTTTAAGATCATGCAGAATCTTCTCTCCCTCTTCTGCATACATGGCAGGCGGCATCTGACGCACAGCGTCGTTTATAAGCTCATCCGTTAAAAGAGTCTGCAATTCGTTTGTCACCTCTTTCCACCGAACCCTGGACAAACCGGGAAAAATGCGACGATCGAGAGGGCGACCTGACCAGGAAAGAAAGTAAACCTCATCGAGGTCATCACCGAACCCTTCTATGTGTGGAATAACCTGGGTTACTACCCAGGAAAACACACCATCTTGACGTGAAAAGGCATTATCGCGGTCTTTAGGTACAGGGCGCCAAACAACTTCTCCTTTTTCCCTGAAACCCGCCCATCGCCACTGACCGGCATGCCTGTCCCAGTCACCGATAAAAAGATCGATAAGACGGGCTCTGAGGTAGGCCTCTGCATCCACCCTGTTCCGGTTATCCTTCTGGAGCGCCTCGAACATGGTATCGGTCTTGACAACCTTGTCCGCTCCTGCAAACGCATTTACCGGCCCGTCATTTTCATCGGGATGCTCTTCAATCGTACCGAGAAGACCTGCAAACTCTTCGTAATACTTCCCGAGATGCTCACGGTCATAAGGCATAACGACAAACCTGGCAGGCGCATGCAGAACTCCGGCCGCATCGAGTAAAGGCGAAATAACAGCAACGCTTGCTGGGTTTGAAGAGCTCACCTGATCCTGAACAACAGCTGAAACCACAGTGCCGCGCAACTTTTCAGGCATCCCTCTTGTCGGATCCTTGTCAACAGTCCTGAAACGATATTGTTTTCCATCAGAACCCCGGAAACGGAGACTGATTGTCTGAAAGCCACCTCCTTTTTTGTAAGGTTTCAGTCCCCCGGCAAAGCTTTGTAAATCAAGAACATCAACATCCATCGGAGATGTCCAGAGCGAACGCCAGTGATCACCAAAAAGCATACGATGTAAGGAGCTTGCCCTGTAGTGTTCTCCTGGAACAACCTGTACTCTTTTTTGGTCGCCGATAATAGACTTGGGAATCTTTTGAGGTTGGGCAATGCCAATCGAAAATGAGCATAATGAGGTCGAGGCAATAACCAACCCCGTTACGATATATTTTTTCAAAAAAAATCTCATAACGTTCCCGATATTGAAAGTCTTTCCCTGACCTGCCAAAAATCATGAAATGAATATAAGAGCAACAAATATACAGGTTTCGTGACAAAAAACCTTTCAAAGCAACTTACTGCAAAGATGAGCGCTGTTTTCGTATCGAATACTTAAGCAAAGTTGCATTTCCTCCAACCCCTTCATTACTGATCAGCATCTCATTATCGGCAGTAAAAGCGAGTCCTTCCGGTTGAGCGTGATCTTTTGACGGAAGACGGGCAACATCGATAATCTTCCCTTGGGGATCAATTTCTACAAGAAGCTTTCCTCTTGCCGCCAGGACAAAAAATGTCCCTGACTGAGGATGACGTTCTATAGCCGAAGGTTTGAATTTTTTCTTCGCACTCTTTTTTTTCAAAAACTTGCTGTCAATAAGAAACCTCGGGGTTTTGTCAAGTGACATGCTTTCCAGTGAAAATGAATAAACCGGCTTCTGCTTAAGTTTTGATTTTTCTTTGTCAAGGACCAACTGCTGCAATGAAAACTCTTTCGGGTATTCTTTACAGGCAAGCAACAATGCATCTGACTCCGGATCATAGCAAAGTCCTTCGACGTCGTAGAGATCGTTCAGAAATGTTTCATGCCTGACAGCCTCCACCTTTTCTCCATCATTTCCCTCTCGAAACTCGTAAATCACCCCGGCACTGGAAACCATATAAAACCGTTTGCCCAAAACTGCAATGTCCTCAAAGTCTTCCATGACAAGCTCCCGGCCAAACCAGCGTTTCTCAAAGATTGAAAAACGCTTGATAATTTTACCACTTTTCATGTCAAGCTGATAAACCGTCCCTTTTTCATCATCATGAGCAAACAATCGATTATCATCCGTCACGGCAATTCCTGAAATTTCTTTCAGTACGGGAGCGAGTTTCAGATGATTTTCCGGACTACCGAGATCATACCTCGAAAGCATGGACTCCTCTGCAAACAAAGAGTCATAAAAAAACACAGAAAAGGAAATGCATAAAAACAAAAAGAACTGCAAGCGCTTCATGTATGGTATATATATCATAGTTAGCAGACAAGTCAAGCAATCAGTCTGCGGAATTAAGTGTTTAATTTAGCGAATGATATTTTCGATAGAGCATCTTTTCTCTTCAGTCACTTTCCGGCTTGACCTTTAAAACAGTTACTTTGATTTTATAGAACGAAACCTGGGGGCTCTTGCGAATATCATAGTAAAATCACGCCAACAGATGCAAACGGGAAAAAACATAATCAAGGTGATCTTCATTCAACACAATCCTGTAATAACTTGTTCCATCAAGTCGTATCGGACGGCTGTCACGATCACTTAAAAATTTCCGGCTCTGTTTACCGTTATACCAGTAAACAAGGCGTATCTTTTCGTGGTCTATCTCCAGTGCGGTGATTCCCCTCTTGCCAATAGCGCACCCTGAATTAAAAACACTGGGTATAGTCAGGTTATTGTATACCCCGCTACGCAAACCGATTTTTTTCCCCTGCTCGTAACAGGCAGCGAGCTCTTCCTTGAGAGTCGATATTTTATCTTGTATTATCTCCCTTTCTTGCTTTTGTGCTGCAGGAAACGCACGGCAAAGCTCTTCAATCCGATAGTTGAGATAATCAACCTTGGAAAGCGATTCAAAAAGAGGGCGATGTGTATGACCGATAACCGAAACAATTTTCGCGTTATTGGAAAAATCATAGATCGATTTTTCAATTGCGAAACGGCGACGGCTATTATAAGCAATTGAAAAATTCCTGATACCGAACGGTTTTGCTACGTAGCGTAAAAACCAGACTATCGAACGGCTGACAACCGGATATGTCTCCCAGAGGAAAACCGATGCTTGGTGACCGTGAAAAACCAGAATGTTCTCTTGACGATAGGACAGTTTCAGTGATTCCAGCAGAAAAGGCGCCAACAGGTAATCTTTTTCATCCTGAAGCGAAGCATCGTGGTTCCCAATGGTTCTTAAAAAAAAGCCTGTTTCGTTAAAACGAAGAAAAAGTTGATAAATATGCCGCCATTGAGCAACGATATCATCGAGAGGAAACTTAAAAAGTTCTTCAATATCACCATTGAGAATAAGGCTGTACTTTTCCGGAAGGTAATACTTGCTCATAACAGCATCGACAAGAGCAGCATTGTGCCTGAACTCGTCACGTCTCCCCCCGTTGCCCATATGCAAATCGCTCAGGATCAGAATCCTCGATTCCCCGTCAAGATCGATATTTTTTGACCTTTCCAGCAGACGTTCGAGATGCGGATGCTTGTCATTGTTGTTAAGCAGCTTCATACCCTGCCCGCCCCGCCTGAAAACGGCAGATCATTTGATTTTTCCGCCTCTGTAAAGAAAAAGAGATACTCTGTCATTGTTTCTTATTGCCTCCTTGACCGCCTCGATGTTTTTTTCACATCTCAGCAGCGTTTTCCAGGAAAGCAAATGTCGTTCTTCGTGAAAATCTGAATTAGCGATATAATTAAACTTTTTCAAACCAACAACATTAAAGAGATCATCACGGTTCGCAACCTCCCAGGCATCGAACATTGTCGCAAGCCTTTCGTGGTTTTTCCAAAGATGTACCGAAGGATCTTCACCCGAATGATTTCTCACGTAGGGATGACACGCAACGGAAATACCCTGCTGCGCTCTTGTTTTCTCAATGATGGTATCGACATCGAGATCCGGAGATATATAGTCCTTGACATCGAGCGCAAGAATGTGATAACGGGATGTATTGTTTGTTATTTCAATCCCCGGAATCAACAGCATGGCATACTTCTCCCAGGCCCTCCTGGCCGCCGCCCATAAGGCCTGCTGATAACCGGAAAAACCCTCTCTACTGACAGCACGGAGTTCGGCCTCTCTTTTTCCGCTTTTTATGATACTTTTGCTGTCGAGCACATGGTCTGTAATCGCGATAACGTCAAATCCAGCCGTCCCATATAACTCGACGACCCTGTCGAGGGAACATTGGCCGTCACTCCACGTTGTGTGAATATGAAAATCACAGTAAAGCCATTGCATTGCATTCCCTCTGCACGTTATTAACCAATAAAAGCCTCACTTGTCAAGCAAAAATGTAAGGAATAAACTTCTGCATGATAACGGCAACCTTGTGAACTTCCTGAAAACTGTCTTCATGAAAAACGCTTGCGGTCTTTCGAGCGTTCTTCTGAAATATCATGGTTCATTGGAACAGCTCAATGATACTCTTTTTTCCCTCAACGCTGTCAACACCGATGTTTACCCCTATTGTGTCGCCCGGCTCATCACTACCGCCACTCTTTTCTGTACTGTCTGCGGTAATACTTGTGCCACGAGCCGTCTCTTGTCCATGGGGCATTTTCTTTGAAGGAGCAAAAATGTTTTCAATAAATGAAGGTAACGTACCTTCTTCTTTTTCCGGCGTGTCGGCTGTATCTTTCCGAGCCCCCTTCCTGTTGAAAAGAATGTCGCCTGCTGTTTTTTCCAGAATATCCGCAACATTCCCGCTGTCTCCAACAGCGATATCTCCCTCCTGCTCTGGCAGAAACCTGCCACGAAGCTCATCAGCGATTGTCTGCCGCATACGCTCCTTCAAACGCGCTGCAATACGTTTGGACGTTTTTCCCAGATCAAGCTCTATTTCAGGCTCTTTAACCGACCCCTTCAACACAGCATCGACAACGACCGTATCCGGAAGGGAGATTTCCATACTTTCCGACGGAAGTTTCTCAAGCAAACCGGCGATGGTTTTCGATCCTGCTTTTCCAATATATTTCCTGGGAATTTCAAGCCCTATTTTCCAGTCAAGACTTTTATCAAAGCCGGTAACGCCTGAAGCGTGTAACCTGATATCATTGACCCTGAAAGAAAATGGCGCTGTCTCTACAAACCCTTTGTCGATGGCAAAATCAACCGCAGTCTCCGGAATTCTAAGGGTATCGAGAGCATCGACGTCAAGAAGCAGTGCCAGTTTACGGATCGGTGGAAAATCTTCGACAAGCAATCCCTTCGTTTCCACCCTGCCCTTGCCTGAAATCGATTCAGGAACAGGCTTCAGATCATCATCCAAATGCGAACGCATTGTGAGCTTGGCCGAGACATCACCTTTCGCATATTCGGCCACAGGAGCCACCTTTTCGAGTAATTCCAGTGATTCATAGGAACGCACGATATTCATTTCGGTCGCACTAATGCTGAAATCCGTGTCCGTTTTTCCCCCTTTCGTATTGTAAAACCCATTGATAGAAACCTTTCCCCCAAGAGTCTCTGCATTGATGTCGTTGAAATCAAGCTTTTCTTCCTCGAGAACGATTGATCCATTTACACCCTCGAACAGCATGTCATCGAACCTTACACGGTCAAAAGTTCCATTGATTTTCATGGATAAATTGTCAGGAAGCATTACAGCCATTTTCTCTTCTTGCAGATTGCGAAACTCATCGAGCTGCACAAAAGTTGAACGAACATCTGCAGTTCCCGTTAGTTTTCCTTTTTTCATGATATATGCGATATAATTCTCCAGCCTGCCATTTGCGGCAAAGTCACTTTTCCCGGTTTTCATGCGCAGCTCGACAAGGTCCAGATAACCGGGCGAAAGGTTGAGTTGTGCCGATGATATCGCAACATCAGGAGTAAACTTTTCGGATGCGATGGTAATGCCTTTTGCTGTAACCGATCCATAAGCTTCAGCCGCTCCTGATCCCGAAACGCCTGCATTAAAAGCTGAAAGCCTCCCTTTAACAACGATATCTGATCGTATATCGCCGGTAAGGTCCATATCTTTGATCCGAAAAATCCGTTGAACATCGGCAAGATCGATCGAACCATCGATAGCCATATCGAAAAAAGGGTCGGAAAATGGTGTACTCACACCGAGCGTCATGATAACAGGCCGACCGTTTACTTTCAGGTTGAACTCAGGAACAAAGAGAACAGTTTTATCAGCACTGCCGCCCGGGTTTTCTATACCTCCCTTGAAATCAACCTCTTCGACCCTTATCGGAACGTCTTTATAGCCGAAATTGCCATTGCTTACCTCCAAATCCAGCCTGAAGGCAGGCAGCTGATTATCTTTATAAAGCCCCTTCACATGACCTGACAGAGAAATAACACCTTCGGCATCAATTTTTTCATAGTTACGCTCATAAACCACCGGCACGAGAGAAAGAAACTCTTTCAGAGTCGCTTTTTCGGCTTTGAAATCAAGATCTGTGTCGATAGCGTTTTCGAACAGAGAAACCGCCCCGCTGAACATAAGACCGAGATCATTGAGCACCAAACGGTTATCTTTGAGTATGAACTTTTTCTTTTCAAGATCAGCAACAATTTCCGCACCGAACGAAGCTTTGACATCCTGTAACCGAGATACACCTCCGACAGCCACACTAAGACTCTTTACAGTATTGTTTGTTACCAATGTCGATAAACCGCTGCTTAACCGCCCTTTCATTTCATGATTCAAACCATCGACAAGCACACTGTTTCCATTGGCTCCGTCATAGAATGCTATGATTCCGTCTTTTATCTTGAAATCGCGTAAAGAAAAAGCGAAATCGGCTGTATTCTGAGCATCTTGTCGTGCAGCAGCTTGTGAAAAAATATCCCAATTGTTGTTGCCGGCACCATCCATCTCGACAGTTATCTTTGGCCTTTCAATTCTCAGTGAATGAACCTTGAGTTCTCCTGAAAAAACCGACAATGGATCGAAAGCAACGGAAAAGCGGTCTGCTGTCCCCAACGTATCACTGCTTTCAGCACTCTTCGTCGTAACCTGCAGATCATGAAAAGTGATGCTTACTCCAGGAAAAGCCCTGAAAAGAGATATATCCGCTCCCCGGTAATCGACCTTTGCTTCTAAAAAGTTGTTCAGGACCTCTTTGGTGAAATCGCTCAGACGAGGTTTCAGAACCTGAAGAAAAACGGAAATTAACCCTGCAAACAAAACCAGCAATACCAGAAAAAACTTGAGAAACTTCCTCATCTTGGTAAGATTAAACGGGTTGCAGCTTTTATTTCAAAAAAAGTAAATTTAAGGTTACAATCTTTTCTGACGGCAAACAATCCTGGTCGAAAACAGAAAAAATCAAAAAACCCAAGCTACCATTGATCAGTCCTGAACGCTTTTTCAAAATCAAAAAGCTCCTTTCTCTAAGACAGCCTGACCTGACGGTCCTTATGGATAATGTGAACAAACCTCACAACTTATCTGCAATTATAAGAAGCTGTGATGCTGTTGGCATCGAAACCATACACGCAGTGTCAAACAGCGATGTCATACAAAACCGTCAGAAAGCGGCAAGAGGCTCAAATAAGTGGGTGAACCTTGTTTTGCATGAAAATATAGAGACCGCCTATCAAACCCTTAGAAGTCAAAAGATGCAAATCCTTGTTGCTCATTATAATGAGGAAGCGGTCAATTTCAGAGCTATCGACTTCGCAAAACCGACTGCGATTGTCATGGGAGCGGAACTCTTCGGACCTTCTGAAAGTGCAACATCGCAGGCTGACCATTTCATTTATGTTCCCATGCAAGGCATGGTTGAATCACTCAATGTCTCTGTAGCTGCTGCTGTCATCCTCTTCGAGGCTCAGCGCCAGAGAGTTCAAGCCGGATTTTACAGCAATCCAAGACTTCCAGTTGAATATATGAAAAAGCGTCTCTTTGAACTTTCCTACCCTGCTATCAGTAAAAAAATGGCCCGGTTGGGCCGTCCTTATCCTGAACTCGACAGCGACGGGAAGATCATTCAGACCTGACCTTTTCCGAAGACAGTTAACCGAAGTGTAACAATCGCGCCTCGCAAGCAAAGGGAAATCTTTGTATATAAAAGAAAAAGAGTTCGTTTACCCGCCCGGCAACTTTTTCCACTGTGCTTATGTCGCAGCATGAAGTAAAACCCTACCGTATAGTCATAGAATGGACAAACAGCCAAGATTTTTTCTTTTCATGTGACTATAAAGTTACTCACGATAGCACAAACGAAACAGAAGTAAAACCCCTGTACACCCACTGGTTCCCGCACGTTACAAGAGCAATGGGAAACGTTCTGAAAAAGCTGAGAAGGGAACATATCACCTTTCCCCTTTTTCTTATTTCTCTTGCATTTGAGCACCGCCATCTTCTTCGAGAAATCGATGAGCTGCTTCGGGCACTGCATGCTCATCTCGGCAATCAACAAGGTCCGGGGAGTTATCGCTGTTTTATCTGCGGCGAGAGAAAACAAACGGTTACGGAATGCTGAAATGGACCGTATCTCAGAGTAAAGCTTGTTTCCGGTCCCTGTTTGTAATATTTTTTCGAAGTTTGCCGATACAATCGATCCCGAACTCAGATTATATGGTTTCCCTCATCCTCTTGTAACGAACGCGATGCAACTGATAGCCACGCTGCTTTTCTCCATACTCATCAGCCTTGCTGTATCAGGATGCAGCAACAAGGAAAACAGTTACCTCTCTCTTTCCCTCACCCCTGTCGGTCATGTTGAAAAAAGCGCCGGTCTTGAAATCTCCGGCCTGGCAAAAAGTCCGAATCAGAAGGAGGTATACTGGGCAGTAAATGATTCCGGAAACCCGGCGGCAATTGTGCCGATCAACGCCCAGGGCAAGGTAGTTTCCGCATCGGGTCAAAGTATCCCGATCCCTGGTGCTCGAAACAGAGACTGGGAAGCCTTGGCGATAGACCATTCGGGAAAACTTTATATCTGCGATGTAGGCAATAACTACAGCCGAAGAAAAGAGCTGCAAATTTATACGATACCTGAACCACATCTCACCAGCAGTGTCTCAGAAAAAGCAGAACTGATTCGTGTACGCTATCCCGATCAGGAGCACTCTTCTCCCGACAGACTGATCTATGATTGCGAAGCCGCTTTCATCTTTAAAAAGAAACTCCACTTGCTTACCAAAAGGCTGTTTGATGCCTCAACGACCCTCTACCGCCTTGACAGGAAAGAAAAAAATACAGTGAATGACCTGACTCTTGTAACCTCTTTCCCAATAGAGGGCTATGTTACGGCTGCCGATATATCGGATGATGAACAAATCCTGGCTGTGCTCACCTACAAATCACTTTGGATTTTTTACGATTTTCCGGATGATGATTTTTTTTCAGGCAGAAAACTAAAAGTGGAGCTGAAAGGTGCAGGACAGATAGAATCTATTGTTTTCACCGACAATGAAAACTTACTTCTGGTCAATGAAACAAAAAATCAACTGTTTACAATCACATTGAATATCAAATAAGCATCCCTTCAGTATGTTATCCTGATATCCTGATTCGCAGCCCTGCGCCCTAATGCCCTGTTCCCGCCATGATACCTGCAATCACTTCAGCGCCTTTTTCAAGAACCTCAATGTCTTCATGCAATGCATCAAGAAGTTCTTCTACCCGCCTGTGATCATCAGGAACCAAACCAGAAAAAGAATTTTCATCTGACTGTATCTTATCAATGAGTTTCTGTAATACATCAAGCTTACTATGAATCTCCTCTATTTTTTCAATAGGCAACATGGTTATCTCCGGTTATTTGCAATTATGAAAAAACCTTTTACAACCATGAGGCAAATATCATACCAAACCTTCCACCTATATATTCAGCCCGTTATTGTTGCTTTGAAGCATAAAGAAATGAAGTCAAGCGCCCCATAACAACACAACTGTTCCATAACCGCACACACCCAAATGAGACAGTAAAAAGCCTACCTTCTGTACCATAAGCAGCCATAACAGACTTTCACCAGGTTTGCTTCACTCTAACCTGTATGATATATTTCACATAGCAACGAAAATCATGTTTATTCTCCCCCCAATGAATACAAAAAGAGAAAAAAACAATGTCTTGATTGCTGACGACAGCGCGGTAATGCGAACGCTGATCAGTCATGTCATCACCAAGCTCGGCTATAACGCTCTTACAGCCAATGATGGAGATGCCTGTATTCACACCCTGAATTCAGAAAAAGTCGATCTTTTACTCCTTGATTTGAGCATGCCCGGTAAGAACGGAATGGAGGTGCTCTCATACCTTAAAGCAAACGACATGGTTCTGCCTGTTATTATGATAACTGCTGACGATGACATCAGTCAGGCGGTTCAGTGCATTAAAATGGGAGCTTATGAATATCTCACCAAACCGGTAAAAAACGATCGACTTGAAATAACGGTCAGTAACGCCCTTTCCGAATCAAGCCTGAAAAAAAAGGTCCAGCTTCTGGAAAAAGAGCTGAAACAGCAAAACATTTTCAGACGTATTTATGGAGAAAGCCCCGCCTTGAAAAGATGCATCGAACAGGCAATGCAGGTGATGGAAACCGAGGTTAACGTCTTGGTAATCGGGGAGAGCGGAACGGGAAAAGAACTCTTTGCCCAAGCCATTCATAGCGGAAGCAAAAGGAAAAACGGCCCTTTTGTAACCATAAACTGTGCTGCGATCTCCAATGAGCTTGCCGATAGCCTGCTTTTCGGACATGTCAAGGGCTCTTTTACAGGCGCAAACAGCGACCATACAGGATTCTTCGAACAGGCAGATGGAGGTACAATTCTTCTCGACGAAATCGGTGATATGAGCCTTGACATCCAGGCCAAAGTTCTTCGGGTACTCCAGGAAAGAAAAATCAGAAGGGTTGGGGAAAAAAAAGAAAGAAGCGTCGATTTCCGGCTCATCTCAGCAACGCACAAAGATTTTTCCGATGCCATAAAAAATAAAACCTTCCGTGCCGATCTGTATTACCGGCTTGAAGAGTATCCTCTTCTCATCCCCCCTCTCAGGGAACGCAGAGAAGATATTCCGCTTCTGGCGAATCATTTTCTTGATAGCTTCTGTACAGCAAACAATATTGACCCAATCTCATTCAGCGCCTCTGTCCTCGAAAACCTTTCGATGTATGACTGGCCGGGCAATATTCGCGAACTTCAGAATATCGTTCGGAGAGCAGCCATAAATCGCAGTGGCGATGAAATAACGTCGATCCCTTTTCTCCCTCAAACTCATATGCAAGAAGCAGCTGCTCTATCACCTTCGGATCAATCACATATCGATAAACCTGCTCCCCCCGAGCCGAAAGAACAAAAAGCTCCTGACATCCCCCCGGCAGAAACAACAGCTCCCGAACAGGGCAAAGCACTGTTGCTGAAAAATGCCGAACTTCAGACAATTCTCAAAGCTTACGAGCTGGCAGGCGGGAACCAGACAAGAACCGCTGAAATACTTGGAATAAGCCGTTCCTCCCTGTACCGTAAGTTGAAAAAATTCGGGATAGAGAAAAACCTTTCGTTATCGGTAACGAAAGGTTTATAACACGATTAGAAATTTTTACCGTATTGATTCCAGATACTTTTCGGCATCCAGTGCCGCCATACAGCCACTCCCGGCAGCTGTTATTGCCTGACGATACGTATAATCCTGCACGTCACCACAGGCAAAAACACCTGGAACGTTTGTTTCAGTAGATGTTTTTGCGGTTTCGATATAGCCATACTCGTCAATATCGAGCTGACGCTCGAAAATTTTGGAGTTTGGAGAATGACCTATCGCCACAAAAACTCCATCGCAGGGATGTTCTTTCAACACTCCTGTTTTGAGGTTTTTCAGCCTTATACCGGTAACTTTCTGTCCGTCACCAAGAATCTCATCAACAACCTGGTTCAGTTCCAGACTGATTTTTGGATTCTTTTCTACTCTTAAACTCATGATTCTCGATGCGCGGAACTCCTCTCTTCTGTGGACAACAGTTACCTTTGCGGCAAAACGAGTCAGGAAAAACGCCTCTTCCATCGCAGTGTCCCCGCCTCCGATAACATAAACCTGACTATCTTTGAAGAAAAAACCATCACATGTCGCACATGCAGATACACCTCTTCCCCGATATTTTTCCTCAGAAGGCAATCCCAGCCATTTCGCGTTTGCTCCTGTTGCAATAATCAGCGTCCTGGTAAGAATCTCCCGATCCCCATCTTCAAGATAGATACAGAAAGGACTCCTGGACAAATCAACCTCACTGATGCTGCCTTGAATAAACTCCGCCCCGAATCTTGTTGCCTGCTCACGAAACCGTCCCATCATCTCCGGCCCCCGTATCCCTTCTGGAAACCCAGGGTAATTCTCAATATCAGATGTAATCATAAGCTGTCCACCAGGCTGCCCACCATCGACCACCAAGGGATTGAGATTAGCTCTGCTGGCATATATAGCTGCGGTAAGGCCGGCAGGACCTGTTCCAATAATCACGACGTCTCGAGTTTCTTTCTCCATTTTCCTGCGTAAATTATTTTTTTTGAAACAATATAGAGATTATGAGAGAAAAGCTGCTGACTGCTAATCTTTACAAGAGAACAGCAGTCAGCAGCTTTTTCATGAGTAGCGCCGACGCGATAAAACAGGATCATGCGATCCGGTTTTCAGTACACAATCAGGCAATTTGAGCGTTGATTTTCTCGGCAATCATGTTTTTCGGCATAGCCCCGACCATTTGGTCGACAACTTCACCATTCTTGAAAATCAACATGGTAGGAATGCTTCTGATACCATATTGTGCAGCGGTATTAGGATTTTCGTCAACGTTGAGCTTGGATATAACAGCCTTGCCCTCAAACTCACCTGCAAGTTCTTCGATAACAGGACCGAGCATCTGGCAAGGGCCACACCATGCCGCCCAAAAATCAACAAGGGCTACCTTGTCTGAATCAAGAATCTCGGATTTAAAATTCTGGTCCGTAGCCGTCAGATATTGTCCACTCATTGTATAAACGTTTTAAGGGTGATTATAGAAAAAACTCAGACTTCATAGCAATACAACTAAACAGTGATGAAAGTAATAAAAAATACCTATTAAAGCTACCCGGCAATCTTAACATTATCAGGGCCGAGAATATTTTCAAGCTCACCGAGTGTTTTTTCATCGGCATCAATAGGGCTTCTCCTCGCAAATACACGCAACAGTTCAATATTTTCAGCTGCCTGAACCTTGACTTCGAAATCAACTGCAGTTCCGCCTTTATGCTCCTCCAAAACCTTTTTCACTCTTTCCAGCTTTTCCAGTTCACTTGGATCATCGGCATCGATTTTTAAAATGACTTTATCGATACAGGTTTCGCGTACTTGTTTTATCGGAACAACCTCCCTGACAAGCAGCTTCAGCATGCCTCCACTGACTTCAGCCTCTACAATCAGCATTAAAACCTCCTCGGGTTTGAGAAGATGGCGGTATTGTTCATAAACACTTGCAAAAACGGTAAAATCAGCTTTCCCGGTAAAGTCTTCGATGCTACCGAAAAGCATCTGTTTACCTTTTCTGTCCTGATGATGACGTACCGACACAACGACACCGATAACTTTGTACTGTCTTGCCTGTTGTACACTCCTGGTGTTGAGAGGAAGATTTGCAAAAGCGTCCCAGTCTCGACGATACGGTTCCAGAGGATGACGGCTCAGATAAAAACCGACAAGTTTTTTCTCCGCCTGCAACCGCTCACTTTCCGGCATCGGTTGTGCAGCATCCATGTCAGGGTACAGCGAATCATGAAGCGCCTCGTTGGATTCATCACTGAAAAATCCACACTGGCCAAGCGTCACCGACTTGTTTTGAAGTTGACCGAAGCGGATCGCCTTGTCAATATTGGCAAGCAGTTTCGCCCTATCCTGATCAAGATCATCGAGAGCACCGGCCAAAATGAGGCATTCAAGCGCCTTTCTGTTCATAACACGCAAATCAACCGATGCGGTCAGATCAAAAAGGTTGATAAAGTTTTTTTTCCTTAGCAACCTTGCAGAAACAACCGCTCGAGCGGCATTACCAACTTGCTTTATAGCATTCAAACCGACGCGTATCATCGCCTTTTCATCGGCCACTTCAATGGCAAACAAGGCATCGCTCTTATTCACCGATGGGGGCAACACAGGAATATTGAACCCTTTAGCTTCATCGGTCAGGTGCTTCATTCTTGCTGCATCACCAATTTCACTGTTCAAAATGGCCGTCATGAACTCAGCCGGATAATGCGCCTTCAAATATCCTGTCCAGTAAGCGAGAACACCATAAGCCGCCGAGTGGCTTTTATTGAAACCATATCCGGCAAATTCCGCCATAAGATCAAAAATCCTGTTGGCAAGCTTGTCATGAACGCCCTGTTTAACAGCACCCTCGACAAAGTCCGCCTTGAATTTCTGCATGATCTCCGGCTTCTTTTTACCCATTGCCTTGCGGAGATTATCCGCTTTTGCCAGAGAAAAACCACCCATGACCTGTGAGATCTGCATGACCTGTTCCTGGTACACAATCACCCCATACGTCTCTTTGAGAAAATCCTCAAGCATTGGATGCATGTAGTCTATCGGCTCACGATTATGTTTCCGGTCGACAAACAGATCGACTGCATTTCGCTTCTCATCGATTTTGGCATTGAGAGCCCCCGGCCGATACAGCGCACTCATGGCTATGATATCACCAATCTGCGTCGGCTGAAGTTTTGTCATGTAATTCTGCATACCCTGGGATTCAAACTGGAAAATCCCAGCCATTTTACCTTCCTGAAAAATCCTGAAAGTCTTTCTGTCGTCCATAGGAACCTTTTCCAGATCGACAGAAACGCCATGTCTTTTTCTGATCAGATGAAGTGTTTCATCAATGACTGCAAGGGTTTCAAGTCCTAAATAGTCGATTTTGAGCAGCCCTGCGTTTTCAATCCAGTTTTTGTCAAACTGCGTCACAACCTGTTTATCATCACTACCTGACTTCGCCGCTCCACGCTCAAGCTCGTCCTGTTTCATCTCATCGGCATATTTGCGCTCTTCCGTCTCGATTTTGTTGGAGACATACAGAGGCACCTGCTCGTCAAGTCTGCCGTTGGTAATGACAACCGCACCAGCATGCATCGAAACGTTCCTCGCCCTCCCTTCAAGAGCTTGGGCGTAGTCCATTAAGTTGGCATTTCTTGAAGAACTTTTGACTGAATCTTTGAGCTCACCGACGTCATCGATCGCCTTCTTCAAGGTTATTCCAGGCTTTCCCGGCACAAGTTTGGCTAACCGGTCAACAACGGTAAGCGGTACTTCGAGTACACGTCCGGCATCTCGAATTGCAGCTCTTGCTCCGAGCGTACCGATCGCAACGACTTTTGCGACACTTTCTTCACCATATTTCTCAACGGTATATTCGAGAACCTTTTGCTTGCCGACCGGCGTAAAATCAATATCGATATCCGGCATCGATCCTCTTTCCGGATTGAGAAAACGTTCAAAAAGCAACTTGTAACGTAAAGGGTCGATGCTTGTAATACCCGTCAGATAGGCGACGATGCTTCCGGCTGCAGACCCTCTTCCCGGTCCGACAGAATATCCCATACGGCGTGACGCAGCAATAAGGTCGCTGACTATCAGGAAGTAGGAGCTGAACCCCATACTGGAAATAGTTTCCAGTTCTTTTTCAATCCGCTCGTTGACCATTTTTTCTGAAAGGCCCTGAGATTCAGGATCAGCGTACTTTTCCTTTGCACCTTCATATGTCAAATGTCTCAGATACTGTACCTCATCGTCAAATCCTGCAGGTAGGGGAAAATGAGGAAGCTTCGGCTCTTCTTTTCGAAAGCGATATGTACACTTTTCCGCAATGCTGACCGTATTTGAGAGTTCACCGTGAGCATCATCGAACAGATCGGCCATCTCTTTTGAAGATCTGAAATAGTTTTCATTGCTCGGTAGACACTGGAGCTGATTGCTGGATAACTTTTCCTTGGTTCTAATAGCGACCATAGCCCGGTAACGATCGGCATCTTTTCTTTCGAGATAATGAACATTATTGGTAGCGACCAGCTTTACACCGTTCTCTTCGGCAAGCCGAATCGTATCGGCATTGAGCTTTTCATCGAATGAAGTATGGTGGCGCTGCAACTCGAGGAAAAAATCTTCACCGTATATATCCTTGTAGAAAGTCGTAAACGAAGTTGCCTCTTCGAAGTTACCAGCCAGCAGCGCTCTACCGATACGACCGGCATAGTAGGCAGAGAGGCAAATCAATCCATCACAGGCATCCGCAAGCCAATTACTGTCAACATGTGGCATGCCGTTGATAAAGCCCTCACGAGCTGCTTTCGAGAGTAAAACACAAAGGTTTCTGTAACCTTCCTCATTCTTCACCAGCAATATCAATGAAGGGGAAGAAAAGCTCTTGCCGTTATGATATGCATCTCGCTCGAGAAGATATATTTCGCTCCCTATAATCAGTCTGACACCAGCCTCATCTGCAAGGCTGAAAAGCTCAGGCATATTGAAGGTTGCAGCATAATCGGTGACCGCAACAGTATGCATTGCACTCTTTTGGCAAGCCGCAAAAAGTTCATGCGGGAAAATCGGACTGCTTTGCATGGAAAAATGAGTATGCGTATGCAAATGCACAAAATCCATTTCGGTCATCAGTTTTACACAGAAATTAGCCGCCCCGAAAAAAACCTCTTTCTCAACAAAACACTACAGCAAGCGGCTCCTTTACAGGCACTGCAGTATAACATTTTCAAATTATTTATCAACCAGACGAAACCACTCTCCGAGAGAGGGGAAGAACTCTTTGCCGTGTTCGATGTTGGTGCAAACGGTAATAAATTCTTTCATAACCATCAACCATTAATTTATGGCTGAAACGTTTTTCAAAATCATTTCTACAGGCTTTTCTTTTGATTTTTTCTATACCGTACACTGCTTGCTTGAAATCATCTTCCGTGCTGCAAACATATCCTGTCTTACCGTGTTTTATGATTTCAGGCGATGAACCACAGCGCCTTACTATAACCGGAGTGCCGCACGCAAGAGCTTCTATCATAACAAGTCCGAAGGGTTCCGGCCAATTTATTGTGTTGAGCAACGCTTTGGCATTTTTCAAAAGCTTTATTTTTTCACCCTCCATAACCTCGCCAACGTATTCAATGAGAGGATCGTCCAGCATGGGCCTGATATATTCGTTGAAATAATCCGTTTCCAACGGATCGACTTTCGCGGCAATTTTCAGACGAATACCGCAAGCCTTCGCAAGACGAATTGCCTGATCAGGTGCTTTTTCAGGAGAAAAACGTCCCAGATAAAGAAAGTAATCAGATGGCGATTCATTGAAAGGAAAACATTTTGGAGGATAACCATGGTATACCGTTCCTGCCCAATTGACGTTTGGTACCGGAAAACGCTGAGCATTGCTGATAGAAACGTAATTCAAGTCCGTGTATATCTGTAACATTCTGACAAGGACAGGCATATCGAGGCGGCCATGCAGCGTAAGCACTGTTGGAGTCACGGAGGTTGCCGCAAACGGGAAAGTAAAGAAATCCACATGCGAATGAATGATGTCAAACTCATGGCTTTTCTCATGGTATACATGTGCAAGTTCAAGCAAGGAGCTGACAACATTTGCAGCTTGCTTTCCATCGAGCCGCAGTCCCCGTTCAACCAGTGAATAAAGTTTCGCCGATGTCCGGGAGTCACCGGAGGCAAAAAGAGTAACGTCATGTCCCCGCTCGACCAGCTCTTCGGTAAGGGAATAGACAACTCTTTCAGTTCCACCATATTTGACTGGCGGAACACTTTCAATCAACGGCGCTATTTGCGCAATGCGAAGGGGTTTCATCACATCCTCCAGATTTTACACACAGAATCGGGTCATAGTTGAACGTGTATAGCTTGTTTGTAGAAATAGTAAAGCACCTACCCCAAAATGTACACGGCACCGGAATCTCGACATCGGCTTCAATAAACACCGAAACATTATCATGACATATTTCAAGTCGGATGACACGATCCCTCCAGTGAACTTTGAATAACAGGCGTCTCCACCTTTTCGGCAACCAGGGTCTCAGCACAATCCGGTCCGACTTGAGTGTCAACCCACCGAAACCTCTTACAACTGTTTGCCATGTACCGCCTACTGCAGCTCCATGAATTCCCAGCTCGGTATTGCCGTGCAAATCTTCCAAATCGACCAATGCTGTCCTCATGAAATACCGATATGCATGCTGCCGGTTTCCAACAGCAAGCCCGACCATCGCGTGGGAACAATGACTGAGGGATGATTTGTGCAACGCTCTTTTTTCGTAGAAGTCGTAATTGACCCGCTTGACTTCGTCACTGAAAGCATGAGGAAAAAGCAAAAACATCATCAGCACATCCGCCTGCTTTATCAATCGTGTCTTGTTGATATTTCGATAGGTAATCCCCTGGGGAAGTACCGGCCCGCCCTTGCGGTCGTGACGCGTTATCACATAATCTTTCAGGTCGAAATAACCATCGAACTGCTCGATGAGTCCGGAACAACAATCGATGTTGAATTTAAGCCTGTCACTGATATCCATCCACTGACTGACCTCTGTTTGCTGCAGATTGAGTTGCCTGCACAATGCTGAAAACTCCTCAATGTCACGGCGGCCAAAATATTCGAACAGGATTGCGGCAAGCCTTAAATGCCATTTCACAAGGAAGTTGGTATAAACATTGTTATCCACATGCTCATGAAATTCGTCTGGACCGATAACTGTCTTGATTTCAAATACTTCACCTGATGCAACAACACGACTCGCCCAGAAGCGAGCAGTTTGAAAGACCATTTCAAGAGCATAATCAAGCAAAAAATCTTCATCCCCTGTTACCCTGAAGTACTGCTCTACAGCATAAATGACATCCGATACGATATGATCCTCTTCTGCACCGGTATAGATGAGGCGTATTGTTCTTTCAAGTTTCGATGCAAACCTTGGGGTGACATCTTCTCCGGTCGTAGCGGTTTCCCAGCCGTATTTCGCCCCCTTGTAACCGGCACGCTCTGCATTCGTTATCGCCCCGGGCAGCGTTTCATAACGGTACATGAGCATGTTTTTCGCTATGTCGGGAAAATTGTAAAGATAGAATGGAAAAATAAAGATTTCGGTATCCCAGAAAACATGCCCGAGATATCCTTCCGAACTGAGAAATTTCGCCCCTATACTCCCTCTCTGCCTCGGACCGTTTATCAGAAGCTGATACATGTTATAACGTATGGCCTGCTGCGCACTACGGTCCCCGTCTATGACGATATCGGCCTGCTGCCAAGACTTTTCCCAAAGTTTGATATGACTGGCGATTTCCCTGTAAGCACCGTTACGAAGATAGGATTTCAAGCCACAGATAGTCCCGTTGAACATCCGCTCTTCGGGAATCTCCCTGCTTGTATAGACCACCGCATATTTCTCAAACTCATAGGAAAAACCTTTTTTCACATCCAATATCATCTCACTGGTAAACTTCTCTCCGTAGATTCTTGGCTCCCATGTGACAGAAGTTCCTCCTTGATCGACCATTCGCCATGATGCTGCATTGGAAATACGGATCCCGTGCTCTCTTGTTTTCATTTCCAGATACATAAGATCGCGTCCGCGTTCGATACGTTCGAGGTGAAGGTGCTTGAGTTGTTCCCCGGGGAAAAAACCACGGTTAAGAACGTCCCCATTCAGGCCGCTTAGTACCCGGATCTTACCTGAAAAGTTTTCCGGCACAATCTTGACCCTCATATACCCCCAGTGTACCTTGTGCAAAAAAACAAGCTTTGTTGTCGCAAACGTTACAATTTTACCGTTGGGGAGACGGAACCTTGATTTCCGATGGAGGATCCCTTTTCTCATGTCGAGCATCTGCTCGTGACGGATCACCTTGCAATCCGGCAGGGAGACTTTCAATCCATCGATCCACAACGAAACATCGGTCCAAACAGGACATTTGACCAACTCCTCAACGTCCGCTTCGGACCCGTCATATATTCCATTGATATACATTCCCCTGTAACTGCCGGGCGGCAGTTCTTCCAGGCTACCTCTGATGTTGAGATAACCGTTACCGATTGTCATCAACGTTTCGTTGACCTGTAACCGTTTGGGACGGCTGCTGTACCCGCTTCTTCGTAAAAGCCACCGCTTCGGTGAAAGGTCGAGCAGCGAAACAGGATCTTCCCTAAAACGGTTATCACGAACATCGTCGCTTTGCGTGTTCATAAGTTCTCCAGATGCTCAAGTCTGAAAAAAATACCGGTAACCGCATGTTTTAACGGGGGATATTGCCACTAAAGAAGCGAAAAGTATACAACTGGAAGCATGAAACTTTCCGTTCTTTCCGTGTTTAGTTATAACAAAGATACATTACCTCATCGTTCCCATAGTCAACTCCGGTTTTTGTACCTTTTTCATATCGCTCCGAGAAACAAAGCAACGGATAAAAAACATTTTCAATCATCATATCCCGGCACCTTCGAAATACAAACCGAAATATCCCGGCAAACCGGGAAACGAGCATTCCGACTCCAACAGGTTGGAACCTGCAATACAATTTGGGAACATGACAAATTAATAGAGTCGCCCTGACCATATGGTTCATTCATTTTTTTCTTATAATTAGGGCTGAGTGTAACTGATTTGCTTTACAACTTTAACATCTACCCAGACTTTGAAACAGCATATATACAACAACTGCCCTGTCTGCAACTACCCGTTGACCGAACAAAGCGCTGTCTGTCCACGGTGCGGTAACGATATTCTTCAGGACATTTCATCCCTTGACGAGCAATCACAGGAAAAACACCTCAAAATTCTCGAGGAAAAAAAGGCGGATTGGTACACCCGATGCGTGGTCGACAAACTGAATTGCTGCGAAATGCAGACACCGACACCAAGTAATGATGAAGACTTTACCTGCCATGTCACTGCAGAAAGAGGAGGAAAACTGATCGATGCACCTGTTTTTTCACTACCTCGAAAACAGCTTCTCCAGGATCGTTCAAAACGGCAGGAATGGTGGAACAAACTGAACGCCGACTGGAAAGAAGTGGTAAAAGCAACGCTCAAGCTATCCGATAATCCCTCTGACCAGGAGTTGCTTGAGTTTTTCAATGTCACACATCTAAGGTGTGACAACCGTAGAGTGCACAGTCTTGCGCCATTACGCGTTTTGGAAAAATTGCAACAGTTGCGCTGTGACGAATCACCGATTGAAAGCCTCGAACCGCTGAAAGATCTCAGAGCATTACAGCGACTTTATGCATTCGACTGCGACTTTTCCTCACTAGAACCTCTCAGTGACGTGACAAGTCTCAAACTGCTTTGGATATCCAGCACAGAGGTAAGTAGTCTCGATCCTATTGAAAATCTCGTCAACCTTGAAGAACTTTACTGTTCAGAAACACCGGTAAGCGATCTTTCACCGATTTCCGGATTGACCGAATTGGAAAAAATCAGCTGTTACAAAACCAACGTTTCTTCAATCAAGCCTCTTGAGAAACTTGAAAATCTTATAGAACTCGGTTTCAACAATACGCGCATCGAGGATCTCTCACCACTCAGCGACTTGGAAAATCTTGAATATATCCGTTTTAGCCGAACCGCTATCGACACTCTCGAACCCCTATCCGGGCTTATAAATCTCAGAGAACTGAGTTTCAATCAAACCTTGATAAATTCACTGGACCCTCTTGCAGGACTACCGGAACTTGAAGAAATTTCTTTCGCAAACACAGGAGTCACTTCGATCGAACCTCTGATGCATCTCGAGCATCTTGAGAAAATAGAGTTGTCAGCAGGTCAGATTGTCAGCGAAGAACTTGAACAGTTCCTCGAACTCCATCCCGACTGTGAAATCATATTGAAGAAATGAACAAGGGCAAGCTTTGGTTATGGCACCCAGTCCCACTAACGTCATGCCAGATTAACCTTGAACCTCCGGAAAAGACCTGTGAAATAATTGTTTTGGATTTCACGGGTCAGGCCCGAAAATGACAAGAAAAAAGGGATCAGATCCGAGCATAATTACTAACGATCACCTGACCAAAATACGAGAGGCTGCCCTTTTGTGACAGCCTCTTTTTGATAATGCCGGATATCCCTCTACAGAAAGACCGAAAGCAGAATTCCTGCAGCAACCGCAGAACCGATTACACCGGCGACATTGGGCCCCATTGCGTGCATAAGAAGAAAATTGTGTGGGTCGGATTCGAGCCCCACCCTGTTTGAAACCCGAGCAGCCATGGGTACGGCAGAAACCCCTGCCGAACCGATCAGAGGATTGATTTTCTGCTTAAGAAAGATGTTCATGAACTTGGCCATAATCACTCCGGAAGATGTGCCGAAAGAAAAAGCGATAAGACCGAGCACGATGATGCCGAGCGTTTCAAGGTTCAGAAACTTTTCGGCAGAGAGCTTGCTGCCCACTCCGAGTCCGAGAAAAATTGTCACGATGTTGATCAAGGCATTCTGGGTCGTGTCACTCAAACGATCTACGACACCGCACTCCTTCATAAGGTTACCGAACATGAGAAAACCGATAAGGGGAGCTGCGGAAGGCAGAAGCAATGCACAGAGAATAATGACGATAACCGGAAAAAGAATCTTTTCGCGTTTCGATACATAGCGGAGTTGGCTCATCTTGATCGCACGTTCAGCTTCACTGGTAAACAGCTTCATGATAGGAGGCTGTATAATCGGCACCAGCGCCATATAGGAGTATGCCGCCACGGCAATACTACCGAGAAGTTGTGGACTGAGCCTCGATGCAAGAAAAATAGACGTCGGACCGTCCGCTCCTCCGATGATACCTATTGAAGCTGCATCCTTCATTGAAAACTCGATACCGGGAACATACTGGGAAAGCAGAAGTGCGCCAATCAACGTCGAAAAAATACCGAACTGTGCAGCTGCTCCAAGAAGGGCAGTCTTGGGATTGGCAATCATCGGACCGAAATCAGTCATTGCTCCCACGCCCATAAAAATAATCAACGGAAATACACCGGTCTCGATGCCTACATCGTACACATAACGCAGAACTCCACCCTCATCATTGATGTAGGCCAGCGGTATGTTTGAAAGAACCGCTCCCATACCGATAGGAATAAGCAGCAAAGGCTCAAATCCTTTGGCAATCCCCAGGTAAATGAGCAGAGCACCTACACTGATCATCAACAAACGACCAAAACCCTCCGTCCAGTTCAGGCTGTTATCGTTGATCAATGCATAAATACCCGTACTTTCTACAAGATTTCCGAAAACCTTCCCTATTGACAAGCCTTCAGTGGTGCTTTCCGATCCCTTTGCACTGACAAGTAATGGCTGTTTTTCGATCCTGAGCAGCTCCGTCCCTTGAGGGATATGAGTATACTTGGAATAAAGCTCAGGGTGGATATAGATCAAACGTCCGGTTACACCTGAAGATACCGTTATTTTGTTGTGCTCTTTATCGGCAAACAGTCCAAGAAAATCACCAACATGAACCTCGTCCCCTACCCGAAAAGTACGGCTGTCTTTGACAGGCACCTTGACAAGTTCGAGCTCCATCGGAGCTTGAAGCGTCACAACTCCCGCCTCGTTTTCGGTAAAGAAATCTTCAGCACGAGCCGTTGTGCCGAAAAAAACTATCGACAGCAGCACAAGAATGAACGTACGCATAAATTTTTTCGATAAACCGTTAAACAGTTAAGAATCATGGTCTTTGCCTGCCTCCCGAAAAGAGACAGGCGTTTTCACGTTATCAGCTCTCCACTTATGCGATAAACATGAGCGAATCACCTGTAGCGACCGTATCACCAGGGGACACTTCAATGGAAACAACAGTACCGGATTTTGGCGCTTTAACCGGAGACTCCATCTTCATAGCCTCGATGATAAGAACATCGTCACCTTCATTGACGCTCTCTCCGACTTCGACTTCGATTGCAACGACGTTTCCAGGCATTGCAGCTTCAACCGGAACGCCCTCCTTGGCAGGCTCCGTTGAAACCGGGGCTGCTGCAGGGGTAACAGCCTGAACAGCTCCGCTCCCCTCCGCAACCGTCACATTATATGCCTTTCCATCAACGGTAACCGTATAGTTGCCCGAAGAAGAAGACAACTTCGGAGGTGACAGTTCACCCTTTGCAGAAGCCTTCGGTGCCTGCTTGGCCGCAGCTTCAGCCTCGACATCCTTTTTATATCGAATCCCGAGCGGTGCATCACCTTTGAGAAACGCAATTCCTTTCGCTCCACAGGTTGCCGAAATGAAAATATTCTCATCGGTTACAGGAAGACCTTCTTTCTCGAGAATCTTCTTGTTGTACCCGATACCGAGTTCGGGATTTCGGTCATTTATATCATGAACATCTTCGGTCGTCGGCTCGAGCTCGAGCTGTTCCGATGCAAGCTTTACAATTTCCGGGTCAGGCTCGGCCGGTGTCTTCCCGAAATAGCCAAGCACCATTTTACCATAGCTTTCAGTGATTTTTTTCCATTTCCCTTGTACGGTATTGGCGAAAGCCTGCTGGAAATAAAACTGTGAAACAGGTGTTACCGAAGATCCAAAACCTCCTTTGGCAACGACTTCACGCATGTTCCTGATAACCTCGGGGAAAAGGTGTAGCGAATTGTTATCGCGCATCATCTGCGTATTTGCAGTCAATGCCCCACCCGGCATGGGAGAAAACGGGATCAGAGGATTGACCTCCGTCGCTTCAGGAGGCATATAATATTTATCCATCTGGTCGATAAACATCGCCTCAACCTCTATGATCTTCTCATGGTCGATATCCAGAGTGTAATCGGTTCCGCGAAGACGGTGCCACATTGTCAAAAGATCGACTTCAGCCGTACCTCCGCTCACCGGAGCCATGGACAGATCAATAATATCTGCGCCGGCCTCGATTGCCGCGAAGTTACAGGCAACCCCCATCCCGGCAGTATCGTGAGTGTGAAACTGAATAACCGTCTCCGGTGGAAGTATTTTCCGAGCTCCCTTTATAGAGTCGAAAACTATTCTTGGAGTTGTCGTTCCAGAAGCATCCTTGAATGCAACACTGTCGAACGGTATCCCGGCATCGAGAATTTCCTTGAGTCTGTCGAGGTAAAACTGCGGTGTATGACAGTATTCCTCACTCAGGCCGGGCGGGAGCCCCATTAAAGCGATAACAACCTGGTGTTTCACGCCCGCATTATGAATACACTGGCCCGAATAAGCAAGATTACGAACATCCATCAACGCATCGAAATTCCGAATGGTTGTGATCCCGTGTTTTTTGAACATTTTAGCATGAAGATCGATGATATCACGTGACTGTGAAACCAATCCCACAACGTTTGCCCCTCTAGAAAGAGTTTGAAGATTGATATCCGGCCCAACAACCTTTCTGGCAGCATCCATCATATCAAATGCATCTTCCTGGCAATAAAAATACAAGCTCTGGAAACGGGCACCTCCCCCGATCTCAAAGTTATCTGTACCTGCATCAACAGCTGCCTGAAGCACCGGCAGAAAATCATCGGTTTTTACCCTTGCCCCGTAACAGGACTGAAACCCGTCACGAAAGGACACATCCATAAACTTTATCTTTTTCATGAGCCTTTCTTTTCGTGATTCGTAATAATTATTGGTTAGAAAGTAATCGACACGATGTCACCGGTTTCTGTGAGCATGAACCGCTGCAGAAATTACTGCCGTAATTCTGCCAGGATCTTCTCCCCCTGCTGTAACAGGAGCTGGACCGGGTATCTTTTTTGAATTCTTTTTCTTTCTTTTTGCAGCCTCTGCCTTAAGCAACTGCTGTTCTTCCTGGAAAGCATGATCCTTGAGAAGCCAAGAGAGCCCTGATATCAAAACATTCAAAAGAAGCAGGAAAAGAAAAACCACAACCATTCCCACAACCATCAGAATTAAGCCATCGGTAACCATAAAAATGTGAGGTGTTGATTTTAAGGAGATTATTGCTCAGTGAGAGAAACGATTCATGTTCAAGAGTAATCTTGTACCGCTTTATCGGCGGCATTCTGCTTAACCAGCAAAACCGGAATGTCGAGAGCATGAAACACGGCTTCAGCGACGCTGCCCATCAGAATACGGGTCAGACCGCTTCTACCATGGGAACCCATAATCAGAAGATCTGCCCCCCAAGTATTACTCTGTTCAATAATTTCATCATAAGGATTTCCTCTGAGGATGAGAATATCGGCTGAAAGCCCTTTTTTCTTTTCCTCCATCAAGAGCCTTCTGAACTCTTCGGAAACCACCTCTGTCTTACCGCCCTTTTTCGAGACTCCGTAACTGTAAGCTGTTTTTTCAGCTATGTTTTCAGGTTGCATGATATGAAGAAAACGCACATGAGCACCGACTTTCCTGCCAAGCTCGATTGCATAACGAACTGCTTTATCCGAAGTTTTCGAATAATCGGTAGGGCATAGAATTTTAGACAACTGTATCATGCAGGCTGGATCTTTTTTGTTTTGTTTGCAAACTTGCGCAACAATGAACTATTTCTTTTATCCCTTTTTCTCACGGCCATTAAAGCACAGTTTGTTATTTTAATAAACCTTGAATCTACAATAATTTTTATGATTAAACCAGCTGTTATCCGGCTGAGTCACGAAAAAGAAACACTTGCTGGCATATGCCTGAAAGAGGCCCCAACAAGCATATGATTACCATCGAGCATGCTCTCCGAAGCCCTGCAGCTTATCCTCATCCGGTTGAAGATATTGCTATCGTCGAAACACATATTTCCCTTGTTTTTCTGACAGGCACATATGCTTATAAAATCAAAAAAGCCGTCAACCTCGGATTTCTGGATTTTTCCACGCTTGAAAAACGGAAACACTTCTGCAGTGAAGAACTCAGACGCAACAAAAGGCTGTGCCGCGACATATATCTCGATGTGGTTCCTATCATACAACAAGCCGGCACGGTTACAGTCGGCGGAAAAGGCAGAATTATCGACTATGCAGTAAAAATGATACAGTTCGACCGTGAACTTGAACTGGACACCCTTCTCAAACAGGATAAAATCACAAACAGGCAGATAGCACAGATAAGCCGAATCGTCGCTGCATTCCACGATTCGACTCCCGTCGCCGGACCCGATACCCCTTATGGCCGTCCCGATATTCTCATCAAACCGATACATGACAATTTTATCGAAGCCGAACGTCTGAACAAGGATCAACAGGAACAAAAGCTGCTTGACAAACTGAAACAATGGACAGAAGCCGAATACAAGCGACTCACGCCGCAGTTCGTCTCCCGGAAATCCAAAGGAGCGATAAGAGAGTGCCATGGTGACATGCATACCGGAAATATGGTACTCTGGAAAGGGAGGGTAATGATTTTCGACTGTATCGAATTCAATCCGTTTCTCAGCACGATCGATGTTTTCAGTGAAATAGCGTTTTTGGTCATGGACCTGGAGCACAGCAACCATCAGGAACATGCATCGAGCTTTCTCAACGGCTACCTTTCACTGACCGGAGATTACAACGGGCTTGCTCTTTTAAGATTCTACAAAACTTACAGGGCGATGGTGCGAGCAAAAGTAACTGCCATACGCCATCTTCAGGAAAAAAATCACCGGGAAAAAGAAAAAACACTTGCCGAACACCGATCCTATATTTCGACAGCACTTTCCTATATCTCACCTGCACCTTTTGGACTGATCCTTACCTGCGGAGTTTCCGGAAGCGGCAAAACCACCGTTGCAAAGAAACTTGTATCACGGATACCAGCCATACATGTCCGTTCGGATATTGAAAGAAAAAGACTTTTCGGACTCAAACCCCTCGAAAAAAGCGACCCGGAAAAAAACAAGGCGATGTACTCAGCTCAAAGCTCGAAGCGAACATATGCGAGACTACACAGCATAGCCGGAACATGTCTGGAGAACAATTACCCGGTTATCATCGATGCAACGTTTCTGTATGAAGATGAAAGGAAACGTTTCATCAGTTTAGGAGAACAAAACAATGTTCCCGTTGTCATCCTTCATTGCCATGCCCCTGAAAAACTTCTCGAAAAGCGAATCGGTAACCGACAGTCTGCAGGCAACGATCCGTCGGAAGCTGATAACACCGTACTCAAGCAACAGATCAGGCGCTTTTTGCCATTATCAGCCTCGGAACAGCATATAACAGTCACCATCGACACGTCATCCCCCTCATCGATAGAGGCTGGCATTGCAGAAACAATGCGTCGAATACAGGGGAAAAATGCAGGTTAGCTTTCCACTCCAAAAACCGCCCTTACTACCATACCGGCAAGAAAACTCAGTACCGTTACACCGGAACTGAGCGCAACCATCTCCATGAACCTGCTCTTAAACGGCAGATCCTTTGCAACCGAAACATAAAAGTTAAAGAAGGCGATAATACAGATGGACACCACGAATGCGGTACCGAGAGCGATATAAAGAGAGGAAACGACAAAAAAAGGCGTGATGAGCAGAATGACCGTTGCGATATAAGCCATTCCTGTGTAGAATGCCGCTTTCATGGGGTTTTTCGTTCCCGGTTCGGCTTTTGTTGAAAGATACTCCGAAGCAGCCATGGACAATGCAGCCGCAAAACCGGTAATGATCCCGGTGAGAGCGACAAAACGTGAATTTTGGAGAGCGAATGTCAAACCGGCCAATACGCCCATAAGCTCGACCAGAGCATCATTGAGCCCAAGAACAACCGACCCCGTATATTTGAGGCGATCTTCATCGAGAAGCGCAATAAGCGCCTGCTCATGCTCCTCTTCATCACTGATAATGCCTTGTAACTCCGTGAAAGAAGTAGGTAAACTGCCATAGATATCGCCCGCATTTTTTTCGGCTTTCTCCATTAGCTTTACGCCGAAAGTCAAACCTAAAAGGGAACTGACCATGGTAAAAAACCAGATTCTCATCGTACTTGGCTTTACCTCCTGCCGGGTATACCCCTTCAAAACATTGTAATGACGAAGTTCATCGTCTGCGATCTGGGCAAGTACCCGCCTGTTTTTCACGCCGCTCACGTTTGAGGCGAGACGTTTGTAAATATAATGCTCGGTCAGCTCGCTTTTCTGAAGAGCAAGAATTTGAGAAGGTTTGACTTCTTTTAAGTTTTTCACTTTGCTGGATTTATTGTCGCCTATGTTGAAAAAGCAGTTCAGGCTTTTGCCTGTTTCGTAGCCGCTTCGATGATATCATTCATTCTCGAAACAAACTCTGCGGTACGTTCCAGATTGCCCTCGAGCAACAGAGCTCCTTCATAAAGCTGATTCATGGTTGTACGAATAATCGGATCGTTTTCGTTGAGCATACAAAGACCCGCCAGGTTTTTAATAACCGCATGGGAAGGGTTTATCTCCAGCACCTTTTTCCCCGACGCTTCCGATTGCTTCATCATTCTCAGCATTTTTTCGATCTGAGGATCCATTGCATCTTTTCCGGAAACCAGCGTGACCGGAGAATTAACCAGGCGATGAGACTCGATCACATCTTCCACCTTGTCTCCAAGAGCTTCCTTGAAAATCTTGAGAACGGGCTCGATCATGTTTTTACTGAGAGCCTCCTTTTCCTCATCTTCTCCGGCTTTGAAGTCGATATCTGCTTTTTCGATGGATTTGAGAGGTTTTTTGTCATACTCGTTAATCGAAGGAATGACAAAAACATCGACCGGATCCACCAGAAGCAGCACCTCAATTCCTTTTTTACGAAAATATTCCAGATTCGGGTTTGACAACATCTGCTGCCGGTTATCACCCGACAGATAATAGATCTCCTTTTGGTCCTCAACCATGCGATCGACATACTCCCGAAGGGTTACAAATTCCCCCTCTTCGGTCGTAGTACTCTCGAACCGAAGAAGCTCGATAAGCTTATCGCGATTGGTAAAGTCCGTATTGAGTCCGATCTTGACCACCGGACCGAATGCCTTGTAAAACTGACGGAACTTTTCCTTGTGATCCTGTGCGAGAGACTCGAACCAACCAATGATCTTGGTGGTAAGGATCTGACGGATTTTCGCCATGACCGGGCTGTTCTGAACAACTTCACGCGATACGTTCAGCGGAAGATCTTCGGTCTCTACAACACCCTTTACAAAACGAAGGTACTCGGGGAGCAGATCTTTGCACTCATGCTGGATCATAACCTTTCTGACATAAAGCTGCGGTCCATGATTCTCGAGAGCTCCCTGCTGGTAAAGCATATCCATCGGTGCTTCTTTGGGAAGAAAGAGCAATGCCTTGAAATTAACAACCCCTTCCAGAGAAAGATGGAGATAATCCAACGGCTCCTGATAGTCAACCGAGATAAACTTGTAGAACTCATTGACCTCTTCTTCTTTGAGATCACTTTTCGGCCGCTGCCAGAGCGCCGTAATACTGTTGACTTTCTTGTTATCGAGATAGATCGGGAAATCAACAAAATTGGAATACTTCCTGATGATGTTTTCAACCCGGAACGCTTCGGCAAACTCTTTGGCATCTTCCTTGAGAGTGAAAGATATTTTTGTACCCCGTTTTTCCCGGTCAATCGTTTCGATCGTGTAGGTTCCCTCACCTGAAGAGCACCATCTGCACCCCTGAGAATCTTCGGTTTTCGTCTCGACAGTAACCTCATCGGTAACCATGAAAACAGAATAAAAACCAACGCCAAACTGCCCGATAAGGTTGGCGTCGATACCACTTTTGTCCGGTTGCTGCTCTTTTAAAGCCTGCAGGAACCCAAGTGTGCCGGACTTGGCAACTGTCCCGAGATTGGCGATCAGTTCATCTTCGCTCATTCCGGTACCATTGTCCTCGATAATAAATGTGCGCTCTTTTTCATCGAGCGTAATGGTAATTTTCAGCTCTTCGCCCTCGCCCTCTGCCTTGTTTTCCGTCAATTGATCGAAATGGATTTTATTCAAGGCATCAGAAGCATTGGATATCAATTCTCGAAGAAAAATCTCAGGATGTGTGTACAGCGAATGAACAATAAGGTTCAAAAGCTGTTTCATTTCGGCCTTGTATTCGAACTCCTGTACTTTCTGCTGTTTTTTGTCGCTCATTCTTTTCCGTCTGTTTTCAGTTTTTCGGGGTAAATTATTTTATGCACAGCCCCAAACCAACAGTGCAACCACTGTTATCTGAGAAATTGTGGCTAAAATTAACAGCGGGAATATAATATACCAAACCCTGAACGGCACATTACATTTCCACTTTCTACAAAAAATGATTTTCTCAGGAACGCCTCAGCTGTATCAAGAGTTCGGCAAACTCACGAAATGCACCATCCCCACCATCGGCCTTGCAAATATAGTGAACAACGGGGCGGACAAAACCAGTGGCATCCCCGGGACAAGCCGTCAACCCTGACGCTGCAACTGCATCCATGATCTCGAAATCGTTGACGTCATCCCCCATGTAAGCTATTTCGTCGAGCGCAAGACCATTTTCCGAAAGAACGCTGTTAAGCTTCGAGAGTTTATCCTTGATACCAAGATAAAGATGTTTGATTTTCAGTTTCTCCGCCCTCTTTTTGAGGTTAAGAGAAGTTTCACCTGTCATGATTCCTGTCATTACCCCTACAGCCGCCAATCTCTCAACGCCCATCCCGTCACGTATGGAATAACGCTTTAGCTCTTCTCCTCGCTCGGAATAATACACTCCGTTATCGGTCAGAACACCATCATTGTCGGAGAGCACAAGTCTTATGTTTTTTGCCCGACGCAAAAACTCTTCAGTTGACAACTCTATCATATCCGGTTTCGCTATTTTTTAAACGCTTGCAAACAAGGGATTTAATATATCATTTTAACAACTTATCAAGCAGCGTTCGCCAATTGCCCACAAGTTATCAACATTCCACCAACAGTTGTACAAGTTGCAGAACAAGTCACATGCAACCGATACCGCAAGGCTGCGAAAAAGTCGAGACAAAAAATTAAAGCATTTAAAAAAAATAAGTTAAACACAACAACTTATTCGTATTCTGTATTTTTACAGTTTCACTGAAATCTTTCGAAACCCCACGATATGCAACAACTGTTCCAACTTTCAACACTCGTCGTTGACAAAAGCAAAAAAATTGTACGCAAAAATATCACCAATTTTTCGACGAGGATTATATTGCATCAAACGACAACGAACCATAGCGAACATTAAACATTTCCAAACGTGAATTTCACCCTGAACCTTTCCGATGTCGAGGCACTACTCAGAGAAGATGTCCCCTACTTTGATCTGACAAGCTCTTTGCTCAACCTTTCATCGCAAAACGCCGAAATTCTTTTTGCCCCGAAAGAACCGGTCATAGTATCCGGCAGCGAAGAGGTGGCGAAAATTTTCACCTTGCTCGATGTTGCAACCGAACTGATTGTCGCAAGCGGTCACAAAGCCCTTGCGGGAGAAACCGTATTGAAAGCTTATGGCAACGCGGAACAGCTTCACATGGGTTGGAAAGTCTCTCAGAACATTCTGGAACATTTTTCCGCAATAGCCACAAGGACACGCTCTATGGTTGAAGGAGCGAACCGCAGCGGAAAAAGTGTCGAAATATGCGGCACCCGCAAACATCTGCCCGGCACCAAACATCTTTCGCTCAAAGCACTTTGCTCTGGCGGAGGCTCTCCTCATCGGCTCGGACTTTCCGATTCCATCCTGATATTTTCCAATCACTATGGCCTGCTTGGAGGTTTGAAAAGCTTATGCACCGACCTTCAATCCATAAAAGCACGATGCCCGGAAAAGAAAGTCGCTGTCGAAGTTGAAAGCATCCATGACGCGATCACGGTTGCAGAAGCAGGCGCTGACATCGTACAGCTCGATAAGCTCTCGCACGAGTCGGTCAGGAAAATTGCCGAGATGTTAAAGCAAGGCGGCAATGGAACAACGATTGCTGCAGCTGGAGGAATAAACGACACGAATGCAGAAAAATATGCAGCGGCAGGAGCCGATGTACTTGTCAGTTCCTGGATGTACTTCGGAAAGCCTGCCGACTATAAAGTGGTTATCCGTAAAACCTGAAGGGAGAAAGACCAGGCTCATCCCCGATCGAATGAAAGAAAATGCAGAATAATGATGTAGAGAAGTTTTCTGGGCATAAAAAAACCTGCCCTGATCGATACAGGACAGGCCGAACGGAGAAAAACAACAATCACTACCCTACCTTAAACAAACATTTCCCCCTTTTGGTTCTAATGATTCCATTAATTCTGCAATTTCCTCTCTGCCCAACTTCTTACCGACAACAGCCTGAAGAGTTTTTAACGAGTTGCATTCTTGAAGAAAATAGGGAATACGAACCAGCCGGATGAGCTCAGTAATATCTTTCTCCGTGTGATGCGATCCGAGTAGTGTCGTGCGAATTTCACAATCGATAACGGCCTCATGCAACAAAGCCAACGATCGCTCGACAGCGTCCAACATGGTTTCGGTAAAACATTCACCGCAAACTGAAGCATACTTTTGGTGATCCAGAACGCTCTTAATGTCCATGGCGACATAATCGACAAGCTTTTCACTCATAAGCACCTCCAGCATCTGCGGATTGGTCCCGTTTGTGTCCAGTTTCACTTCCAGCCCCAAAGACTTTATCTGCCGGATGAACTCCGGCAAAGACGGATGCAGAGTAGGTTCTCCACCGGTAATGACAACAGCATCGAGGAAAGAGCTGTTCGACAAAAGCCATGCAAGAATTCCTTTAACCTCGTAAGGCTTCGAATGCCGGAGCAGATCCGGAAGAACGAGTTCCGGATTATGGCAGTAGACACACCGGAAATTACATCCCCTGGTAAAAAGAACCGCGGCCACCCTTCCAGGGTAATCGCTGAAACTCTGCTTGAGAAACCCTCCTATCGGCAAATGGAAACCTTCATTTCCACTTGCCTGCTGCTGAAATGCACTGTTATAACTCATGACGCACAGACCGGAAAACCCCCGTGAGCCCCTTCTTTCTTTCCTGTTGCCTCAGAGGTGACAGTGTGATCGCTGTCAAAAAGCTTGCGATCCCTGAATTCCGCCTGCTTTCCCGCATTCCATTGTTCGACGGGCCTGAGATACCCGACAATACGTGAAAAAACAAGGCACTTCTGCACACTACCCTTTTCACGACAGAACGGACACTCCTGATGCTCGCCGGCCAGATAACCGTGTGAGGGGCAAATGCTGAACGTCGGGGAAAGCGTTATGTAAGGCAGTCGGAATTTCGAGGTTATCTTCCGAACAAGCTGGCGTGCCGATAATGCCGGAAGATGCTGTTCGCCGAGAAAAGCGTGAAAAACGGTTCCCCCCGTATAACGAATCTGCATCTCATCCTGGAGGCGCAGCGCTTCGAACAAATCATCGGTATAGTTGACCGGCAGCTGTGAGGAATTGGTATAGTAAGGTTCTGCACCTTTCTTGCTTGCCTGCTCATTGGCAACGATGATATCGGGATAAACCGCTTTGTTCAACCTTGCAAGACGATAAGAGGTTCCTTCTGCAGGTGTAGCTTCGAGATTGTATATATGGCCGGTTTCCTCTTGAAACGCCACCAGGCGATCACGCATGAAATCCAAGACTCTCAGACTGAACGCCTCACCTTCAGGTTCACCAATCGCACATCCAAGAAAATTGAGACAACACTCGTTCATGCCAAGCAAACCGATGGTCGAGAAATGATTATCCCAGTACCTGCCGTTTTTCCTGTAGAGATTACGCAGGTAAAACTTCGAGTACGGGTAGAGCCCTTGTTCAGTAAGGCGCTCGATCACCTTTCGCTTGATTTCCAGACTGCTTTTGGCAAGCTCCATCACCCTTGAAAGACGTTGAAAAAACTCTTCTTCCGAAGAAGAGAGATAGCCGAGTTCCGGCAGATTGATCGTCACTACACCCACCGAACCGGTCAGCGGGTCGGAACCGAAAAGTCCTCCACCCCTGCTTTGCAGCTCACGTTTGTCAAGACGGAGACGGCAGCACATGCTCCGCACATCATCCGGGTTCATGTCAGAATTCACAAAATTAGAGAAGTATGGAATCCCATACTTTGCCGTCATCTCCCAGATACCTTCGTAGACAGGGTTTTCCCAATCAAAATCCGGAGTGATATTGTACGTGGGAATTGGAAAAGAAAAAACCGAACCGTTTGCATCTCCGTCGAGCATTACCTCGGCAAACGCCCGGTTGAACATATCCATTTCGGCCTGAAAATCACCGTACACCTCATCCTGTAACTCACCCCCGATGATGACCTGACGGTTTTTCATAGGTTTAGGAATCAGAAGATCGAGCGTCACGTTGGTAAACGGAGTCTGAAACCCGACCCTGGTCGGCACATTCATATTGAAAAAGAATTCCTGCAGACACTGTTTCACCTCTACATACTCCAGGTTATCGTAGCGGATAAACGGAGCGAGCCATGTATCGAAACCGGAAAAAGCCTGCGCGCCGGCAGCCTCTCCCTGCATGGTATAGAAAAAATTCACGATCTGCCCGAGGGCGCTCCTGAGATGCTTTGCCGGTGCACTGTTAGTCTGACGCTCCACCCCCCGAAAACCGTTCATTAAAAGATCCTCGAGATCCCAGCCGACACAATACACACTCAACGAACCAAGATCATGAATATGCATTCGCCCTTCCTTGTGAGCCTGTGCGATCTCCGCCGGATAGATCTCATTGAGCCAGTATTGGGAACTGACGATGCTCGAAATATGGTGGTTCAACCCCTGAAGCGAGTAACTCAAGTTGGCATTTTCCTTCACACGCCAATCCTTGAGGTGCAGGTAATCATCGACCAGGTCGATGTTGGCGAAGATCTCTTTCGCCTCTCGCATATTGTGATGCTGAAAACGATAAATAATATATGCCTTGGCTGCATCGAAAGCATGATTTTCAAACAGCACCTTTTCAACGACATCCTGAATCTCTTCGACCGAAGGGGGGTCGAGAGAAACGTTTACCCTAAGTGACTCAACCACCCGGGCACACAGGTCAGCCGCATATTGCCGGTCAGGATTTCCTACAGCTCGAAGAGCCCTGAAAATTGCAAACGTAATTTTATCCTGATCGAAACGAGCAACCCTGCCATCACGTTTGATGATCATCTTAGCGTCATCACATACCATCTTGTTTTCCATCATGAGCACCATTTTTAAAATGTGAAAAAGCCGTTACAGGCATGCTCTCGCGGAAACAAGCGATGGAAGGGATTATCAAGGAGAGAAAGGAAAAAAAGCCAGCCTCATTCCAGTCACATGCTCTTGGACGCGAAAGCATAATCGTTATACCTCTCAGCAACCGGATGGTTGCTGAAAAAATAAGACACAAGACAGGTCTCCTGGCTTTCCCTTTTTCACGGCGCCTTCCCATTCCAGCAAAAGGAACAGTGGCACACTGCCGGAAAACATTTCAACGGGTTTACAGTTGCGCGTCAGCTCACGATTTTCACGTGATTCCCTATTAAACCCCGGTTAAGGGGTATCTTGCCTTATCAAGATTGACGAAAGAACATCTTGTTTGAATGTAAAAATATTGCCGTTGTTGACAAAGATAAAGAAGTCAATTGAAAAAAATGCGATCAGGAATCAGAGGCGAGATTTCTAACGGCAACACATCTTACCCAAAAGAACCGAGCATCGTTCTACAACGATAACACGTTTTTTTTCGAATGATTATGGTGAATTGTTTTTTGGTATCATCGAGGATATTCACTATAAAGATAAATCTTTGACAAAAAGCATCGGTTATCCCCAAAAGCATCATTGGAAGTTTTGACAACAGCACAATATCCAGAATCACTGGTAATACTGTCACCGCCATTCTTGATCAACGAGACGTAACAACCTATATGCCATACAATTTTTACGCCGGACCTTGCAAATTGCCCGAATCGGTCATTGAACGCATCCGCAACGAGTTTACCGATTACCGGGGCAGCGGAATGTCGGTGATGGAAATCAGCCATCGTGCACAGCCGGTTCTGGATCTGCTTGAACGCACACAGGAAAAGATTCGAAGATTGATGGGGTTAGCCGTTGATGATGATGTACTGCTCTTGCAAGGAGGAGGCACATTGCAATTCAGCATGATACCGATGAACCTCTCAGCGGCAGGAGATCCTGTCGATTACATTGATTCAGGATACTGGGCGGCTAAAGCCATAGAAGCCGCTCGCCAACTGGAACGGGATGTACATGTTGCCGGTAAGGCTCATGATACGATTCCTACTGCACTCGATATCCGAGCCGATGCCCGCTATCTGCACGTATGCACCAACAATACGGTAATGGGTACGCAATGGCAAGGCATACCGGAATCTCGGGTGCCGCTGGTAGCCGATATGAGTTCGGACATTCTGAGCCGAAATATCGATACCGGACGTTTCGCTTTGATTTACGCTCATGCCCAGAAAACCATCGGTGCTGCTGGAGTTACCGTGGTGATCGTCCCCCGGAAAACACAAGAGATGATTCAACCGGGCCTACCCTCTTTTTTTGATTACCGTACACATGCCGATGCCGGATCAAACCATCACACACCGCCCGTGTTCGCCATATACGTCGTTGAGTGTATGCTGGATTGGCTGGAGAAAGAAGTCGGCGGCCTGGATACCATGGAAACCCTTAACAGGGACAAGGCCGCCCTGCTTTATGAAACGCTGGATGCTTCCACACTTTTTCGTTGCCCTGTTCCTTCGGAATCACGTTCGATGATGAATGTGGTTTTTGATGCCGTAAATCCGGAAATTGTATCGATCTTCAGCCAAAAGGCAGAAGAAGCAGGACTTTTGGGGCTCCAGGGGCATCGCTCGCGTGGCGGATTTCGGGCAAGCCTTTACAACGCGGTGACACTTGAAGAGGTAGAGACATTGGCCGGATTTATTACTGATTTTGAGCACTGTTACGGCTGAGATCGATTTGCCCCCGCTTTTCAGGGTGATCAAAAAAGGGTGATCGCATGATCTTTCTTACTCCTGTCAAGCCTGCGCGTGAAATTTCAGGACACCGGTTGAAAAAGCGATCTGCTCGCAAAAAAAACAGAAATATTCTTGAAGCTTAAGCGCATTGCACACGGCAATTGAGTTTCTCGATGGTCTCGCAGACAATCCTTGTTTTGCAGAACTTCCCAACAAACACGGTTGAAATATGTTCAGTTGGAAACCCGTATTGTTCGACAAATTCCAAAGAAGCGATTATGTCCAACGATTTCAACTGCTTATCCGACAAAACCTTACCGATCAGCTGCCTGAAATGACCGTTTTCAACTTTAAACTTTTTGCTTTTTTTCACGACAGTATCCGGTAAAAATATCGCACACTCACCGCTGTACGATTGCAACAGTTCCTTGCATCGCTCCTTTTGAAATATAAATAGATTCAGCTCAATATTACCGACCCTGTTCCCCAGGAATTGGTCCCCTAACCTTCCGATATCATAGCCTGCGGCTAAAAATAAGGGAACCCCGGGCATTTTGTTTAATTCAGTGAACTTCCCGCAGGATGCGGACGGCGACTTGCTTATATCTTCGGTGATATAATCAATTCCAACACTATGCAAACCACAGCAGCGTGCAATTTCTTTTGCATGAACCAGAACATCATGATGTACATTTTCAAACAGTTCCGTACTACCTCCTCCCCCTAAATTTGTATTTCTACGCAGGGTGACTTTTTGGCCTGGCTTCAAAACCGTCTTCAAGTCGCAACTCTGAACTGAAAGAGCTTCTTTCACGGAAGCATCGATTTTTATTGGCCTCAGATAATTACTTGCATAGAGGTTTCTGGTTCTTTTTCTATTGACAATGTCTATCAGCTCACGAATACTCTTGGCACCATCTCCGATTACAAACGGGGCAACGCTGCTGGCACAACCAATAAAATCTCCCCGGAGAAAAAGCAGGCGATAATCTCTGCCCGGAACATGTTTTTCTACCATTATCTCATTGCTTTTCCCGATAAATTTCCTCGCCTCGGTATAAGCAAACTCAACGTCATCAAGTGTTTTTACATTTGCCGTCACTCCCCTTCCGCTATCTGAGTGAACAGGTTTAACCACACAAGGAAAGCCAATATCATGCGCCGCAGCCAACAGTTCAGCACGATCCCTTACAATCTTATATCGTGCTGTCGGCGCACCGACAGTATTGAAGATTTTCTTTCCCGACAATTTGTCCGTTTTAACGTCACTTTGCAGATCCTCTACAGTGCTCGTTTCAAAAAAAATCTTTGATTTTGCCCCCATTCCATAGAGCCAGACTTTTTTATCAAGATTCTGGTAGTAAAGGTTTTTTGATTTCGCGGCAGTAATCAATGCGTGCGCTTGAAAATCCGGGTGCCCCCTCTGACACTCATCCCAGAAAGTGTTTAAAATCGAATACACCTCATGCTCTTTTCCCTTGGAACCCCTGAGGAGCAACTTCAGCAGAATATTTACCGCCTTAGCCGTTAACTCGGGCTTATGGAATTCAACAAACAGGACAGGAACCGCATTATCTGTGGTATAACCGTTTTCTTCCAAGTCCCCTCTTACATAGTTCAGAATGAAAATCGAAGCGCTCGATAAAAATTCAAAAACATCATTTCTGTCAATGGCGCGTTTGTGACCAAAAGTGTGACTGTATCCAAAATTTTTTTCCAGATACTTGGCCAGCGTCACAAACGAGCGTTGCATGGCCGACATCTTTTCTTCCGGGATCTCCTCAAAACAAAAAACGACGGATGGCCGCTTACTGTAACGATTCGGCCCCCAATAGGTTGAAACGTTTATTTTCATATTATTTTTCTAAACAGATAACCCCTACTCTTCTTCGGCCACGAGCATTTTCCTGATTTCCAGCAGTTCCTCATGTCTCTCCTCACTGGTTTCGGGGTAAGACATTTTCAGCGATTTAAACGTTTCAAGCATGATCGACGAAACAATGAGGCGCGCGTTTTTCTTATCGTCCGCCGGCACGACGTACCAGGGAGCCCGCTCGGTACTTGTGGCTGCGAGACACTCCTCATAAGCTCTCATATAGTCATCCCAGTACTTTCGCTCTTCAATATCGGCAATACTGAACTTCCAGTTTTTCTCATGCTCGTCAATTCTCCGCAGAAAGCGCCTGCGCTGCTCTTCCTTGGACAGATGAAGAAAAAACTTGATGATTCTGGTTCCATTATGGTACAGGTGATGCTCCATATTGTTAATCGAGCGAAACCGGTTTTTCCAGACATCGTTTCCGTTCAAAAGATCCTTTGGAATTTGCTGACTCATAAGAATTTCGGGATGTACTCTGACAATGAGAACCTCTTCATAGTATGATCGGTTAAAAATACCGATGCGTCCCCTTTCAGGAAGTGCACAGTTTGTTCGCCAGAGAAAATCGTGATCGAGTTCCTTTCGGGAAGGATGCTTGAAGCTGTAAACCTGGCAACCCTGAGGATTTATTCCCGACATGACATGGCGAATCACACCGTCTTTTCCTGCTGCATCCATTGCTTGAAAAATCAGAAGCAGCGCATAGCGATCATCTGCATAGTGGATCTGCTGCAGTTCACTCAGTTCCTTGACATGCTCTCCAAGCGTCTCCTTGTAAGCATCTTTGGAAGAATACATTTTCGGGATATCCGTCGGCCACTTTTTCAGCGCAACTTTTCGACCTTCGACAACCCTGAAATCTTTCAGCTTTATCTTGCTCATCGCAGCAGAAGAAACGGGTTCAAAAAATAGCGTAACTTTTTATAAATAAACTGTTTTCAAAACGAAATGAAAAAAACCGGCTGTTTCCGTACCCCAAAATTCATATCCATACCTCCAGGAAGATATTCACCAACCCTTCGACTTCGTTCATTCATGCCCGGATAAGCCATGAGACAGACACAAAAGCCGGTCTTCGAAGAAAAAAGCACCCTGGAGAAACGTCATGTAGAACTTGATGGAGCATCTATAGAAAAAACTGGAGTAACCACCCCGGGTAAGACCCGGGGATGGCAAACATGAGGGGTGCGATTGGCATTTCGATATATGAAAAGTCCTCTGGATCCTGAATTCTCCAATCTCGCAGAGCTGAACAGGGGAAAGGATTTCGCCCCAGACTTTCTTATCTGCCGGTCATTCTAGCGGGGATAACCCATTCATCGAACTGTTCGCTTGTCAGGTGGCCGAGATCCACGGCCGCATCTCGCAATGTTGTACCTTCGGCATGAGCTTTCTTTGCGATCTCGGCAGCCTTGTAGTAACCGATGTGCGGATTGAGTGCTGTGACCAGCATGAGTGAATTTTCCAGATGCTCCTTCACCCTCGGATGGTTCGGTTCAATCCCGCAAACGCATTTTTCAGCAAAAGAAACACAGGCATCTCCAATCAGTTCGGCAGACTGCAACAGATTGTAGATCATGACAGGTTTGAACACATTGAGCTCGAAATGACCGTTCGAGCCCCCTATGCTGACCGCAACATCATTGCCCATCACTTGAGCGCAAACCATAGTTATCGCTTCCACTTGCGTAGGGTTTACCTTGCCCGGCATAATGGACGACCCAGGCTCGTTTGGCGGGATAACGATCTCACCGATACCGCTACGGGGACCTGAGGCAAGCATCCGAATATCGTTTGCAATCTTCATGAGACTCACAGCAACCTGCTTCAAGGCGCCGTGCGATTCAACAACGGCGTCATGAGCCGCAAGTGATTCGAATTTGTTTTCAGCGGTCACAAAAGGAAGGTCCGTCAGGGACGCAATGGTTTCGGCAACTTTTTCAGCATAACCATCAGGTGTATTGAGACCGGTACCTACAGCCGTACCGCCAAGAGCAAGCTCCGCAAGGTGAGGCAGCGTGTTCTCGATGGCCTTGATGCCATGATCGAGCTGAGAGACATAACCGGAGAACTCCTGACCGAGGGTAAGAGGCGTTGCATCCATCCAGTGTGTCCGTCCGATTTTGACGACCTCATCCATCTCCTCACATTTCCTGGCGAGTTCGTTGCGAAGTTTTTTGATTCCGGGAATGGTCTTACCGACAAGTATTTTATACCCGGCGATATGCATGGCTGTCGGAAACGTATCGTTGGAGGATTGTGATTTGTTGACATCGTCGTTGGGATTGAGGAGCCGATCTCCCTCTCCAAGCCGGTTTCCAGCAAGCACATGAGCCCGATTTGCAACGACCTCGTTGACATTCATATTCGACTGTGTACCTGATCCGGTCTGCCAGACAACAAGGGGAAACTGGTCGACAAGCTTACCGCCGATAATCTCATCGCACACGGAAACAATAGCGTTCCGCTTCTCTTCAGGAAGGACACCAAGCTCGCAATTCGTTATAGCCGCAGCTTTTTTCAGATAACCGAAAGCTTCAATGATCTCTTTCGGCATCGACCCGGACGGACCGATTTTAAAATTCTCAACGGAGCGCTGGGTCTGGGCTCCCCAGTATTTATCGGTGGGGACACGTACCTCCCCCATGGTGTCTTTCTCGATTCTGTATTCCATGATCGCTTGTGTATAGTAGTTGTATTGATAGCTTTTGCGAAATGACGCAAAAAGCTAAAGATAGGAAAAACCAACCACTCTTCTATCCAATCACGGGAACAGGCCTGATCTCTTCAGCCACACCAAAGGTCTTCTGGTATTTTGTTATAGAACGCAAAATAATTTCCTTGGCTGTATCTGCATCCTGAAACTCTTCAACCAGAACCGTTTTATTTTCGAGCGCTTTGTACTCCTCGAAAAAATGCTTGAGCTCGGAATGGAAATGCGGTCTTATCTCATTGACATTGTTGATGGTGCTGACACTCATATCATCGTCAGCCACTGCGATAATTTTGTCATCGCTTTCTCCATGATCGATCATTCGCATAACCCCGACAACACGTGCTCGCACAAGGCACATCGGAACAATAGCGCACTGGGATAAAACAACGATATCAAGAGGATCGTGATCCTCCCCGAGAGTTTTCGGGATAAACCCGTAGTTGGCAGGGTAGAAGACCGAAGAATAAAGCACTCTGTCGAGTTTGAGCATCCCTGTTTTTTTATCAAGCTCATATTTCGCTTTGCTGCCTTTGGAAATCTCAATAACGGAATTGACGATATGCGGCTGCTCTTTACCTATCTCAACGTGATGCCATGGATTAAAATTCATAGTAAGCGTAGCTGTTAATGGGTTATGGTTTCGGCAGGAATACCGACTGTACAACTGAAAAAAAAGCTGTGGAAGTATACAAAGATTCCTGAATTTTCAAAACGTAACCATGAAGAGATAATGAAAAACACCCGGCACGCTAACCGGCAGCACCGGTGATTATCTCCGGGTCGAAACCCCGAATTCCCCAGAGCAAGCAAAGAGTCTCTAAAAAAACGCTGACTGTAAACCCTGCATACTGTTTTTCAGCTTCTTGTTTTTCGTCACTTCTCACCGCTCGACAGAACGCTACCCACCGCATTTTGAGCCTCGGCAAGAATAGAATCCAGATGATCACTTCCAAGAAAACTCTCTGCATAGATCTTGTAAATATTTTCGGTACCTGATGGCCTCGCGGCAAACCATCCGTTTTCGGTTACAACTTTCAAGCCCCCTATTGAAGCTTTATTACCAGGAGCTTCGGTCAGTATATCGCAAATTTTTTCTCCGGCAAGCCTATCGATACTCAACTCCTCGGGTGAAAGCATCTTCAGCCTTGTTTTTTCATCTGGAGAAGCCGGAGCGTCGACCCTTGTATACATCGGTTCACCCAAATCACGGGTCAAACCTCTATACACCTCACCGGGATCGCTTCCAGTCTTTGCAGTTATTTCCGCCGCAAGCAGTGCAGGAATAAATCCATCCTTGTCCGTCGTCCATGCCTTACCGTCCATTCTCAGAAAAGAGGCTCCTGCACTTTCCTCTCCGGCGAATCCCAGTGAACCGCTCAACAGGCCGTCGACAAACCATTTGAAACCTACGGGAACCTCATAGACCTTTCGACCGAGTTTTGCAGCAACCCTGTCGATCATACTGCTGCTTACCAGGGTCTTGCCGATCATGGTACTATCGGCCCAATCCTGCCGGTGCTGAAAAAGATAATCGATGCAAACGGAAAGAAAATGATTGGGCTGGAGTAAACCTGAACTACGGGTTACGATACCATGACGGTCGTAATCCGTATCGCAGGCGAACGCAACATCGAACTGGTCTTTTTGCTCGATCAAAGGCTGCATGGTGTAAGGAGAAGAGGGATCCATACGGATTTTACCATCCCAGTCGACGCTCATGAATCGGAACGTCGGATCGACGGTTTTGCTCAACACAGTAATGCCCAGGCCATATCTCTCGGCAATCCTCTCCCAGTATGCCAACCCTGCCCCACCAAGAGGATCCACCCCTATAGAGATCCCCGAAGCGGAAACAGCCTCCATATCGATCACAGCGCCAAGATCCTCGATGTACCTCCCGGGATAGTCGTACCGGTGCGTAGTCGGAGCCGATAGCGCTTTTTCGAAAGGCACTCTGTGAACATCCTCGAGCTCTTGCTCAAGAAAGTCGTTTGCCATCTTCTCGATCCACGAAGTAGCCTCACCTCCTGCCGGACCACCATGAGGAGGATTGTACTTGATTCCCCCGTCACTCGGAGGATTATGGGATGGAGTCAGAAGAATACCGTCTGCCATCCCGTTCACTTTTTTTTCGTTCCATGTCAGGATAGCGTGCGACACCACCGGCGTCGGAGTATATCGCTCTTCACCGGCAATCATCACTTCGACGCCGTTGGCCGCTAACACCTCCAATACGGTAACGAAAGCGGGCTCTGAAAGCGCATGGGTGTCGATTCCTAAAAACAAAGGCCCGGTAATATTTTCTTTCTTTCTGTACATGCAGATCGCTTGCGTTACAGCAAGAATGTGATGTTCATTGAAAGAACAATCAAGGGATGTCCCTCTGTGACCTGAAGTACCGAAAGAAACCCGTTGGGCTGAAAATCCGGGATCGGGTGTCATAGAAAAGAATGCTGTAACGAGACGGGGTACATCGACAAGCATCTCTTGTTCAGGAAGCTGGCCGGCATGGGGATGTACTTGCATGATTAACTTGGTTAGAGGTGGAAAACCTATTTTCTCGAGACACCGAAAAATAGACAACCATAAGCGAAAAAAAGTTGCATCGAATATGCATTGACAGGAGACTTGCGTTCTTTTGAAAGTTATCATTTCCCTGCGTCTGCCGAAAAGCGCACTCGAGGACTATTTTCTTTTTCTTCATCAGCTTTGTATCTTTGGCCCTTTCCCGCCGGAAATGATTTCAAACCAAAAGACAGCGATGCAGAATGCACAGCAGTAACGGCGGTGGTGCCATATATGAATTCTGAACCATGAATCTTGAGCAAGAGATAGAAAAAAGAAAAACCTTTGCCATCATCAGCCATCCCGATGCCGGCAAAACAACACTTACCGAAAAATTCCTGCTTTTCGGAGGGGCCATCAAAACAGCCGGTGCCGTTAAACAGAACAAGATAAAAAAAACCGCCACCAGCGATTTCATGGAAATCGAGAAACAGCGCGGAATTTCCGTGGCGACATCGGTCATGGGTTTCGAGTATAAAGGGAAAAAAGTCAACATTCTCGACACTCCGGGACATAAAGATTTCGCAGAAGACACATACCGCACCCTGACTGCAGTCGACAGCGTCATTCTGGTGATTGACAGCGTCAAAGGCGTTGAGGCACAGACAGAGCGCCTTATGGAAGTCTGCCGGATGCGGAATACCCCGGTCATCATTTTTGTGAACAAAATGGACCGGGAAGGCCGAAACCCTTTTGAAATCCTTGACGAACTCGAAGAGAAACTGCAGATACAGGTGAGGCCTCTTACTTGGCCAATCAGCCAGGGACAAAGTTTCCAAGGAGTCTACAACCTTTATCAGAAACAGCTCAACCTTTTTGAACCTGACCAGACAAAAATAACAGAACAGCAGATCGAAATTCAGGGAATAGAGGATCCTGAACTCGACCGCTGGATATCTGAAACATTTGCCGACAAACTTCGTGAAGAAGTAGAACTCATCGAAGGAGTCTACGAACCTTTCAGCAAAGGGAGTTATCTTGACGCATCTCTTGCACCGGTTTTTTTCGGAAGCGCCGTCAACAATTTCGGCATCAAAGAAATGCTCGAAACCTTCCTCGATATAGCTCCGAGCCCGGAACAACGTGAAACCGACCAACGTGTCGTCAAAGCCTCGGAAAACAAACTGACCGGTTTCGTCTTTAAAATCCATGCCAATCTCGATCCGAACCATCGAGACCGTACGGCATTCTTCAAAATCTGTTCAGGAAAATTCGAGCGCAACACCTTTTATTATCACACCCGGCTCGGAAAAAAAATGCGTTTTGCCAACCCCACCCAGTTTATGGCAAACGAAAAAAACCTTATTGAAGATGCATGGCCTGGAGACGTCATTGGCCTCTATGACAACGGAAACCTTAAAATCGGCGATACGCTGACAGAAGGAGAAGAACTGCAGTTCAGAGGAATACCGAGTTTCTCCCCCGAAATTTTCAAAGAGGTTATCAACCGTGACCCGTTCAAATCAAAGCAGCTGGAAAAAGGTCTGCGCCAGCTAACAGAAGAAGGTGTCGCTCAGCTTTTCCTGCAATACGGCAACCGGAAAATCCTCGGTACCGTTGGTGAACTGCAATTCGATGTCATCCGTTTCAGACTCGAACATGAATACGGTGCAAAGTGTGATTTTATGCCACTGCGCTACTTCAAGGCCTTCTGGATCACTCCGAAAGACAACAACCAGTACGACGAGTTCCTGCGCCGAAAATCATCGGTCATAGCTGAAGACAAAGAAAAACACCCGGTTTTCTTTGCCGAAAGCGAATGGATGCTCAACGTCGCCAAAGAGAACTACCCGGGAGTTATGTTCCATGAAACCTCGGAATTCAAGACAGAAGGAAACTCCTGAAAAGAATCCTTTCACCGTCCTTTGTTAATTCCCTGAAAAACATACATTGTACACAAAAGAATCTGAAGAAATCACAATGGATATTATGGTAAGAAATGTTCAAGCCCAAACTCTTCGTTTTGCTTCCCGAACTTGATCGGGAACGACTACTCAAAGACATTACTGCCGGAATTCTTGTCGGCATCGTTGCCCTCCCCCTCGCAATCGCATTCGGAATAGCCTCCGGAGTTTCACCTGAAAAAGGACTCATCACCGCCGTTATCGGCGGTTTTATCGTTTCACTGCTGGGTGGCAGCCGCGTACAGATCGGTGGCCCTACCGGGGCATTTATCATTATCGTCTACGGCATAGTCCAGCAATATGGAATCAACGGGCTCATGCTTGCAACGATCATGGCAGGCGTAATTCTCATTATCATGGGAATTGCGCAGTTCGGTTCACTGATCAAGTTCATTCCCTACCCGGTCATCGTCGGTTTTACCAGCGGTATCGCCGTTATTATTTTTTCAACCCAGGTCAAAGATTTTCTCGGGCTTGACATTGAAAACCTTCCCGGTGATTTCATAGGGAAATGGGGGCAATACCTCTCTCACCTCGGAACCCTGCATATGCCGACGTTGGCAATCGGGTTCACTGCACTTTTCATCATCATCTTCTGGCCGAAAGTATCGAGAAAAATTCCTGGCTCTGTCATCGCGATTCTGGTCACCACGGCAATGGTGCAATTGCTGCACCTCGATGTTGCCACTATTGAAACAAGATTCGGGGAGATTCCGTCAACGATCCCTGCTCCCTCGATACCCGAGTTCGATCTTTCAACCATTCAGAACCTCATTATGCCGGCAACCACCATAGCCATCCTTGCCGCAATCGAGGCACTGCTCTCGGCGGTCGTTTCCGATGGTATGATCGGAGGGCGTCACAAGTCAAATATGGAGCTGATAGCACAGGGAGCGGCAAACATCGCGTCTCCCCTTTTTGGAGGCATACCCGTCACCGGCGCGATTGCGCGAACGGCCACGAATGTCAAAAACGGTGGCAGAACACCGCTTTCAGGCATAGTCCATGCCATCACCCTGCTTTGCATAATGCTGATTTTCGGCAGTTGGGCAAAACTCATCCCCATGTCAACCCTTGCCGCCATATTGATTGTTGTCGCCTGGAACATGAGCGAATACCACGTATTCCGTCAACTCCTCAAAAGTCCGAGAGGCGATGTCATCGTTTTATTGACCACCTTTGGGTTAACGGTGATTTTCGATCTGACAATCGCAATAGAAGTTGGTCTGTTGCTGACCGTTGTGCTTTTCATGCAGCATATGGCAGGTATCGCAAACGTAGAAATCATCACTCGTGAGTTGAAAGACCGCGAAGAGGACAGCAATGATCCGAATGCCATTGCCAACCGTGACGTCCCGGACGGAGTGGAAGTATATGAAATCAACGGACCATTCTTTTTCGGCGCCGCCTCTAAATTCAAAGAATCCATGCGAATCGTCGAAAATCCGCCGCCAGTGAGAATACTGCGCATGCGAAACGTTCCCGTGATCGATGCAACCGGCCTGAACATGCTTAAGGAAATGGTTGCTGACAGCAGCCGGACCGGAACAAAGCTTATCCTTTCAGGAGTCAACCCGGAGACACTCTCGACAATGCGTCAGTACGGCATTATCGAAGAGATTGGTCAGGAAAACATTGTAGACCATATCGACAGTGCTCTCGACCGGGCAAAACAATTACTCGACAATTCACTTTCAGCTCAGAAGAAATAAACGTTTATCGAAGTTTTGTTATTTTCTACATGATAAAAATTCTCCATGCAAACAGAAGTTTTTAAACCCTTTCCCCTTATATGGAAACAAGACGATTCGGTAGTACAGGAATGGACATCACGTCCATCGGCTTCGGCAGCTGGGCAATTGGCGGAGAAAACTGGTCTCACGGTTGGGGACCTCAGGACGACAACCAGGCTATAGAGGCAATAGAGTGCGCCCTGGAATCGGGTATCAACTGGATTGACACCGCTGCGGTTTATGGGCTCGGCCATTCGGAGGAGCTTGTCGCAAAAGCGCTCGAAGGCACAACCGACAAGCCCTACGTTTTCACCAAATGCGCTCTTGTCTGGGACAGCAACAATCAAATCGGCAACAGCCTCAAGCGGGACTCAATCCGGCGGGAATGCGAGGCAAGCCTGAAACGCCTGAAAACCGAAACCATAGATTTATACCAGATTCATTGGCCTAACCCGGAAGAGGATATCGAAGAAGGTTGGGGAACGATGGCTGAACTGAAAGAAGAAGGACTTGTAAAACATATCGGTGTATCGAACTTCAATGTCGAGCAAATGAAAAGAGCGCAGGGCATAGCACCTGTCGCTTCGCTGCAGCCCCCCTACTCCATGCTTCGCAGAGGAATCGAAAAAGAGATCCTTCCTCACTGCATGGAGCATGATATCGGAGTCATCATCTACTCTCCGATGCTTTCCGGCATGCTTTCCGGCAAGATGACCCGCGAAAGGGCATTACATTTACCAAAAAACGATTGGCGGCGCAATAATAAGGAATTCCAGGAACCACGTCTTGCACATAATCTCGAACTTGTTGAACATCTGAGAACAATCGGGAAAAAACATGGGGCATCTCCCGGAGAAGTAGCCATAGCTTGGACGCTCTGGCACCCTGGCGTTACTGGCGCTATCGTTGGAGGACGTAGTGCTGAACAGGTAGAAGGAATAATCGGTGCTGCCGATCTAATGCTCAATCAGCAGGAAGTCGATGCAATTGAGACATATGTCACATCGATGCCGGAATAAGCTCCTTCTTGATAGTTCATAACAACTCAATTCAGGACTCCGACCCAATGCCCGAGACGATATACGAAAAAAAACTAAAAAGCCTTCTTGCATCTGCAGGGATACAGATAAACGGACCGAACCCCTGGGACATCAGGGTACTGGATTCACGTTTCTACAAACGGGTTATCACTGAATCCCACCTTGGTATTGGAGAATCCTACATGGATGGATGGTGGGAGTGTGATGCACTTGACGATTTCTTTTATAAAGTGTTGCGAGCGAAACTTGATAAAAAAGTTTCACAGCTCACACGCGTTCTCAGCAACCTAGCCGGCGTCCTGATCAATCTGCAAAACCCTTCGAGAGCTTTCCGCGTTGGGGAAACCCACTACAACATTGGAAACGACCTTTACGAAGCCATGCTTGACAAGCACATGCTTTACAGCTGTGGCTATTGGAAAGGAGCGGACAATCTCGATCAGGCCCAGGAAAACAAACTGCGGCTGATTTTCAACAAACTGCAGCTCGAACCCGGCATGAAAGTACTCGATATCGGATGCGGCTGGGGAGGAGCAGCCCGGTTTGCCGCTGAACAGTATGGAGTCAGTGTTACAGGGGTTACCGTATCGAGCGAACAGGTGAAAAAAGCCGAAGAACTGGGGCAAAACCTGCCGGTCGATATCAGCCTGACGGACTACCGTGACATACAAGGAGCCTATGACAGAATCTATTCCATCGGTATGTTCGAACATGTCGGGGTGAAGAATTATCAACAGTTTTTCGAGATCACCTCTCAATGCCTGAAAGATGACGGCCTGTTTCTTCTGCACACCATCGGAAGCAAGCGCTCATCGATGAATACCGACAAATGGACCCATAAGTACATCTTCCCGAACTCCATGCTCCCTTCGGCAAAACAGATCACCACAGCGAGTGAAGGACTGCACGTCATGGAAGACTGGCATGCATTCGGTAACGACTATTACAAAACACTCAAAGCATGGCACACAAATTTCGAGCACCACTGGCCAGACTTGAAGCAAGCTTACGATGAACGATTCTACAGAATGTGGCGATACTACCTGCTTAGCGCAGCAGGCTCCTTCCGCGCCCGTAATGTTCAACTCTGGCAGATACTCTTTTCGAATAACGGAATAACAGGGGATTTTTATGTAAGCCGTGAAGCGGGAAAATTCATTGCCTAACAGTATCTGATACACCTCTTCTGCTGTTCGTGTCCGTGATGCTTGCTTGAAAACTGTTCACTTGATGTCCTCTAAATCCGGAATATCATCGATATCGGGAATATCGTCATCAATTATGACCTGTATTCTTTCCATTTCTTCGCTTTCGGGCTCATCGGGCATTTTATCCACTTTTTCTTTTTCAGCTGAAGAAACCGGCGCAACAGGACCAGTCTGCTCGAACAACGACAACTGGGTGGAATATTTTACAGTACCGCTTTGCCCCTGAGCGTTCTTTTTTCCCTCTTTAACCGAGCCATCCGATTTCCCCTCGCATACTGGAACCTCTGAACATGGAGGAGGAACAGCAGAACGGCCTCTACTCCTCATAAAATCAGCCACTTCCCTATCGAGCGACTCCTGGACGGCATCCTCAACTTCATTACGGATAGCTTGCATCAACCGCATGGAATCACCACGATATTCGGCCATTTCTCTCCGCAATGCACTGACCGCTTTCTCGATTTCAGCATGTTGCCGTCTCGGCAAAACGGTAAACATCATGGCAAGAATAAACACAAGCAGCATCAAGATGATCAACAACAGGATAGTCATCATCGACATTTGGCATCGTTTCCTACTTCATTAATCTTCATGAGGGCGCCATCAACAGGCAAGCAGATAACGAGAATTCTCCCCCCACCACAACACGAGAGAACTCTTCAACCAATGTAAAACATTTTACATACTATTAACAAAACAACAATAGGGGACGTTGTAAATAATTTACACATCCCCAAAATTCCGAACAATTTGCGCAGCAGCAGATGTGGAAATTTTCAGCATTCTTGCTGTCTCTGCATATGAAAATCCGTATTCTTTCACAAACTTTTTGACAAGTGTTTTACGAACCATAGATACTGAACGAATTCTGCTTCCAGAAAGCAATTGACCTAACCCTATTCCCTTTTTCTCACATAAATCCTCGATATCAGCTTGTGCTTTATCTTTTATTTCATTGAAATCAAGCACATTCACCTGACTTTTCACAGATTCCTCTGCATCCTCAAGAACCTTGCTGACAAAGGAACCATCCCCTAAAATTCGTTCATCGCTCAATTGTTTTTCCTTTCTAGCTCGCATTCCTTGCACTGCCGACCAGCCACCAATAGAGCGAACAAGACCACCTCCAGTCAATTCAGGTTGGCGTCCTTTTTGAGCCTCTTCTTTCAAAAAATTTCGATAGGTATTTATAGCCATACGTTCCTTTTCCCCAAAATGATGAAGAACAAAATCCCGATCCTGCCAGTCATTCGAGAAAACATTCACTACGACAGCATGCCCACTCCATGGATACGCATCAAGATCATCCAAAGAAGCTACAAGTCCAGCTCTTAAAGGATTCAAGTGTATATAAGCAACCAAACGCATAAAATAACGATCCTCTTGACAGACAATTGATTTGTATCGATTTTGGAAAAGATGGCCTTGCCTATCATGTCGTCTGTTATAGTTACTTGCATAACCGCTCAGCAACCTTCGCATAAAAGTAGACATCCCGGCTTTTCCACTTCGAAGCAAGATATGAGCATGATTATTTAATAGCGCCCAAGCATAGATTATCGTACCTGTTTCCGGAACAAGTTTTCCCATACGGGAAACAAAATCATCTCGATCCTTATCATCAGTAACAATATCCCGCTTTTCAATTCCCCGAAGCATTACATGGTGCAGGGTTCCTGGTGCATCAAGTCTTGGACCTCTTGGCATGGCAACGTTTTTATAACCTTTTATAGCTTTTATCCTTGTATCGAACACAAATATACAATTTATTTACAACGTCCCCTAATATCCCGGACTTCAGAACGTTGGGTGTGGTGACATGGGTGATAAGGAAAACCGGGTAAGTACCCAAGCCCGGTGGTTAGCCGGGCTTGGGATCACTTCAGACTTTGTCGAAGTGTCTTAAATATCTGACCCACCAAGAGCTTCATAAGCATTTAAAATATTTTTTAGTGCTTGTTTTTCTCTCGTAGTGATTACCCGATCCTTATCATACTGTCCCCCGACAAATCGGATCTTTGCATCTTTAGCATCAGCGACGGCTTTGATAATTGAATACTCATGAGGCCCCACATATCGATCAAGCCACTCCCAAATTTTGCCTCCCCCATGATCGGTCTCAATTTCACCATACCTGCTCTCGGTTATCTCATAAACATGATCATCCGCCTTTATTATATACTTCTCTATAAACAGCCATTCATCTGCAACATAGCGAATCTTCAACCTTAACCATGGAGCTCCATCTTTTTCTTTTCCTATATAGGCCCCAAAATCAGTTCTTGTATTCAAATATCTGGGAGATGTCTTGTCACGGTACCAAGTTATACCTTTGATATCATCATATTTCTTTCTCATTTTATTAGTTGCATTTGCAAGACGCTGCGCTTCTTTTTCGGCTTTTTCTTTTTCCACTCGTTCTTTTTCAGCAGCGATTTTCTGAAGCGCTTTTTCTGTCGCATCTAAAAGCTCTTTCGCCTGTACCGCTTCACTTGTTCCTGGATACTTGTCAATAAGCATAACCAGCTCAGCCTTACATTGATCGTAATTTTTCTTTTCAAAAAGCGACTTCGCCTGATTGAACCTTTTTTTCGGGCCTTGGCGACAGTCTTCCAGAGCAGCCTTTAATTCCTTATTTTCCGCTTTTAACTTTTCATATTCACCTCTTGAAATCCCATCATTATTTTCACAACCAAAAAGAAACAGAAATGCTACAATCAATACCGAAGTTAATGTTTTCATATTCTTAGCTGGTTTTGGCATACTTTTGAATACTAGATTAAGAACGTGAGCACAAAATATACGCAATTTTCCACACATTAAAGCGTAACAGCTTTTTTTAAAGCATTTTATCAGGATTATCGATATAGTGAAAAAGATAGGCTTCAGGATGTGAGGAGTCGTGACGTGGGTTATTCGGAAAACGACCTAAAGGTAAAAGCCCGGCGTTGGGCCGGGCTTACATGGTTATTTAATAGATCACAAAAGTACTCTCAGTCACTTTCATAGTCATTAATAACAGCCTTAAGCTGAGCAGAGTACTCAAAAATATCATCTATACACTCAATTTGAACACGTTCTTCTTTTTTATTTGATATAAGTCCGATATACTTTTGAGAATAATTAAAATGCAAGCGGCATATCGGCTTTCTATTGTTGTCGTCTAAGAGAACCCCACAGTAACTCTTAGTATCACGCATAGCAACCCTTTTAACATCAACAACCTCTCGAAGTATAGCTTTGATAACATTATAAGCTTCGGCTTCTTCTTCCGTTGTTACGATACCATTATCACTGGTAATTGGTTCATCCGAATCTTCTGATTCTATAGTTTCTTTCGGTTGCTCATTTGCAGACAAAGCAGACTTAAGACGTTCATTTATCTTCTCGTTAACAAACTGCTTCCTAGCTTCTTGAACTATTTTTGTAAACTGCTCGATAACGCTCTTTGTCAAACGCCCATCGAATATCTGAGATGCAAAAAACCTCACAAATTCCTCTGAAGGGTTTGACAATTCTTCTTCAAGTATTTTTTTGATGGCTCCTGTATACTTCAAAGTACTTGCCGTTGTAAGAATGTCCTCAAGCGAAAAAGCTGCTTTTGTGAATTTCTTCAATTCATTTACCTGATGATCCTGAAAGCCAAGAATGTCAAAGGTAAAGAACGGCTTTGAATCCATTTTGTTCGGCTCATCAATATCTGAATAAAATTCGTATATGATGCCATTCGTTAGAATACTAAACCGTGCTTCTGTTGCCGAAAAGTACCTATGTAACTGAGAAGCATGGTCTTCATGTAAATCTGCACCTGACCACTTGCACTCAATCAGAATGATGATATCGTCATCTTTCTTGATTGCGTAATCTACTTTCTCACCTTTTTTGATGCCTATGTCGGCTGTAAACTCTGGGATTACCTCTGTCGGATTAAACACGTCATACCCAAGAGCACTAATAAACGGTAACACAAATGCGTTTTTTGTCGCTTCTTCCGTTTGGATGTGATCAACCTGCTTCGGAATGCGAGAAGCAAGATCCTTGATCTTATCTATAAGATCCATACTCTCTCCCACGTATTTTAATTAAGCAAATGCATTAATATACGTAAAATTTCCGCATTTTGAGACATCAAAGGCTTTGTAAGTTTTTTATCCGAGTACTGCAAATACTTAGGATCTGGCAGGCTTCTGGCGATGAAAACTACCTAACACCAAAATTGGTAAAAAGCAAAGCCTCTGCATTTTGTCATCTGCAAAGACCGCTATTATTAGGTTTACGACAATCAACAAACTCTTCACTACCGTTGCCGTAATTCATATAAGCATACCGCCACTTGCTGAGTCCCGGCATATCATACAAAACGGTATTAGCTGCATATAGATTATTCGCAAGAGTTAACCCATCTGCAGGAATTACGCTGCCGGGCGCATAAAAATAGACGGCCGTCATCCTTCCTGGAGTGTTCATTTTTCGTTTCGCATAAGCTTTTGCTTCTGCAGCTGTCACGCTCCCGATCATTTCAACGGAGATAATACGATCCTTGTTGGCTGCCTTGAAATAGCCAACCTCTCTGAAATTGTTGGATCGTGCTTCGGTCCTGGCATTCGCGACAGACCGTTTAGCGGTGTCGTTATCATCATATGATGCAATCAAGTACCAACCCCCAAAAATTATCACGAAAAGAACAATGCCAGGTAACTGGCTTGAAAAGCCTTTTTTCTTTTTGCTGTCAGTCATGATATTGTTTTTTTTGACTTTTCCACATCCTTCGTCATTGCCCACACCAGAACCCTAACCATGGTAATTGCGTGAACGTCTCCTGATAACTCAGCTTACCAAGAATCTTTTTTCCCGCCACCACAGTTCCCCAACAGCGATTTTTGTTGAATACTCCAGAATATACGCAAATTTCCGCATATTAAGGCGTAACCGCTTTGCAGGATGCCTGTTATGCGGGCACTACGAACCTTTCGTTTTACGAAAATTGAATGATAATTTTGACTATAAGTAACTGCAAAGGCATAATGAAATTCAAATATCAATGGAGAAAAGAGTTCTTATAGGCCTGACTATCTTTATAGGAATTTTAGTTGCTGTATCCATTTACTGCCTAGATCGCGAGAACCTTTCTGCATTTGGCAGCATTTTGTCTGGAGCGGGTAGCCTTCTCGCTGTGCTTTGGTTTTCTGCCAGTCTTCGATACCAGTCCAGACAACTAGAAGAACAGCGTAAGCAGTTTACATCGCAATATCTACACTTACAAGAAACGGGACGCAGAGATGCCCTTATGGTTGCTAAAGGAATTCTCGATAGAGCTGAAGCTCAGGCAATCGCACACAATGGGGAAATCAATTCAATTATTGAATTGAGTAACAAGTACATCCTTTGCAAGGAACTCAAACCGCTTACAGAATCCACAGATCCTCAGGTGGTTACTTGTGCATATGAAAGTTGGATGAAGAAGGAGGGGGCAGCCCTAATATTCTTGAATGGTATAAAGTCTGCTGCTGAAGTCTACCTCAGAAGTGTTGGTAAGTCAGACGTCGATTATTCAAAGGGTCCAGAAGATTTCTACTATATTTACAGTCCATTATTTGCAACGCAGCCGTTCTTCAACACCAGCAAAGGTACCGCCGACCTAATTTCTGAATTTATGGTACAACTCGCTCCTGGTCGCAAGGCTGCAGATATAGCTTTCTTTGCTGCAAACGCCAAATTAATAGGCCCTAAGATCATTAATATGGATAAGTTACGATCTAATATAAAAAAGCATGTCGAAGCGGGGTATAAACTTCCGGCAATTGCTCAGGACCTCTAACTTTTTGCTTCAGAGACGTTGTTGAATAGGTAACAAAAATCCCCTGAACTCAATCGGATATTTCCAAACTCACAACCAACCTATCCTCTTACTTCAATTATATCCTCCCACCGCGTCGTGTAACGGGGAGAATGCTACCTCAAACGCTTACCTCGATGATTTCAACTCATCGAGGTAATCCGCCCATGCCTGCATCATGCGAGTACGCTCATCGAGGTGCTTGGTGCGATTGTATGCTCCACCAAGCCGGTCAGGAACTCGGTGTCCAAGTTGGGCCTCGATAGCGTCAGGGGAAAATCCAAGCCGTTCGTGCAGGAACGTCCTTGCCGTTGCCCGGAACCCGTGGATCGTCACCTTATCCGCACTCCACCCAAGCGTTCGTAGCGCCTTGAGCAAGGTATTGTCGTTCATGAACGAATTATCCGCCTTGCCCTGGAAAACATACCGGTCGTCGCCGGTAAAGAGCGTTACGTCTTGTAAAATAGCAACAACCTGTCTTGCGAGCGGAACAATCAGGAACTCCCCTGTCTTGGTCTTGTTTGCAGGTATTCTCCACACCGCTTCATCGAGATTGATTTCCTCCCATTCTGCAGACCGCAGTTCACCAGGACGAACGAAAAGCATCGGGGCAAGCCGAAGGGCACACTTGGTGATGTAAGCGCCTTTATAGGAATCTATGCTTCGCAAGAGCCTGGCCAGTTCGTCAGGATCGGTAATCGCCGGCATGTGCCGGACCTTCGGTTTCCGCAGTACCCTGCTCAACCCGGCTGCCGGGTTCGCCGCGATCCCCTCGACACCTGTAACAAGCGCATGGATAAAAACCTGGCTTATGATCCCCTTCACCCTATGTGCCGTGTCAATAGCTCCCCTGTCCTCGACAAAACGCAGGGTCCGCAACACATCCTGTGCCGTAATGTCACCGATAACCATATTCCCGAGTACCGGCATCGCGTCCCGCTCCAGACGATAGAACATCTTCTTGGCGTGCCCTTCGGTCCACTCGCTTTTCGCTATCTCGAACCACTCTCGTGCCACAGTGGAAAACAATGTACCCTGCTTTTCCGGTTCACCCTGCCGTTTTCGCTCTTCGATAGGGTTGATACCGTCACCAAGAAGAGAGCGCGCCTCCCTGTGCAACTCTCTTGCTTTTGCCAGCCCGACATCAGGATAAACACCCAGCGTCATCGTTGCACTTTTCCCGTTGAACTTGTATCTGTACTGCCAAGTCTTCCGGCCTTTGACGGCAATGAAGAGGCAAAGCCCGCCGCCGTCAAACAAGCGGTACGGCTTGTCCTGAGGCTTGCAGCGCTTAATCTGCGTGTCTGAAAGCGGTACGATCGGTATTGGCATAAGGGTAAATGAGGGTAAATTAGAGGGTAAAGAATCAGGCAAAAAATACGATTTACCTCTTTACCCTCTAATTTACCCTCAAAATATCGGGCTTCCAAGGCACTTCACGGCACTTCACGGAACGGCACAAAAAGCAAAACCCCTGATTTTACAGGGGTTTTGGCACTTCATGGCACTCTATAATTTAACCTCTTCGTCGGGGTGGCGGGACTCGAACCCACGACCTCTGCGTCCCGAACGCAGCACTCTACCAGCTGAGCCACACCCCGATTGCCATTTTCATTTATCGTGCCCTTGGACAGATTCGAACTGCCGACCTTTAGTTCCGGAAACTACTGCTCTATCCACTGAGCTACAAGGGCTTTTCAACCCGACTCCGCGCTATCTCCAACTCATTCTTATTCAGTCGCATCCCTGTCGGTTCGGGAGAGTGAAGATAACATTTTCAGTTAAAAATCCATCATGTTATCCCCTCGATATTGCCAAACTATCCTTTTGCAACCCGGGTGATCTCATCCGAGGCCAGATTTGCACTCATAACCGCTCCCCCCATGGAATCGTAATACAGCTGCTGTGTAAATCCACCTGCAATGAAAAGATTAGGCACAGGGGTTTTCTGCGTTGGTCTGTACTGCTCCATATTCGGCAATGGCGCATAAACCGATTGCGGTATTTTAACAAGAGTCGATTTCAGGATCTTTGCCCCTTTCGATGCTTCTGGATAGCAGCTCCGCACACTTCGGTCAACCCTGGCAATAATTTCTTCTTTTGACAACGCCATCAACTCTCCGGCCGGAGCCACACAGAACTCGAAACGTGATTTCCCTTCGTGAGGTTTACCCCGAAGCATTTTGTAATCTGGCGTTGTATTGGCAAGATCGGCATAAACAGGGATTACACCATCTGGACTGAACAGCACGTTATCCTCAGGAGTTATCTTGCGGTCATACCAAATCTGAACAGAAATCACCGGAACTCCTTCAAGCTTTTCAAGTTCGCCAAAAAACTTCCAGTCTTTTTTCATCGATTCCGGAAGCACCACGTTGAGGTTATGAACCGGTAAGGCAGAAAGGTAATAGTCGGCCGAAAAAACTTCACCGTTTGCTAACCGGACACCTTTGACCGCCCCCCCTTCGTAAAGCAATTGTTCGACCGTTGTACCGGGAAAAAACTCGGCACCTTTTGCTTTCGAGTATTCCTGAAGCGGACCGATAAAATGCTCTTGTGGTGCACCTTTGAGAAAACCCATGCATGACGCATCAGGTATACGGTAAAACACTTCAGTAACATCGAGAATGATCTTTGCCGATATCTTTTCCGGCGGGATAAACTTGAGGGCAAGCGCCATAGGCCGGAACATTTTGTCAAGCAAACGATCGCCGAAGTTATGCTGTTTTGCCCATTCCGTAAACGTCAGATGATCTTGTGTCGGCGGGTATTTATCTTTTTTCAGAGCCAACGGGATCAGAGATTTGGAGAACGACAACATTTCTCCAAATGTAAAATACCCGTTTTTGACAATGGCAGGTAAAAGATGAAGTGGACTCGGTAAATCCCACGTATTGAACGTAAAACTGTTGCCTTCAGATAGCGTATAGGTTAGTTTGTGGTCCTTCCAGAGCACCGAATCATAGACGTTTATCTCACGCATGAGATCGTAAAGGACATCATACGCCCCGAAAAAGCAGTGTGTTCCGGACTCTATCCAGTCTCCCTCTTCATCTTTCCACGATGAAACTTTACCTCCATATATGGAGCGCTTTTCAAAGAGCTTTACCGAAAAGCCCTGATCCGTTAAACGCTTTGCAGCTGTGAGCCCTGCAAGACCCCCACCAAGTATTACAACTGACTTTTTATTACCTTGCACCGTCAAAATAAATGTTACGTTTGCCTCGTAATAGTCCAGAAGCTTCACGAAGCTTCTTTTTTATTTTTTTCACAAAACCGACCGTCCCTCAAGCGCTCTTGAAAGAGTTGCCTCATCGATAAACTCAAGCTCAGCACCCACAGGAATCCCTCGAGCGATTTTCGTCACTTCCACTCCAAGAGGTTTTAAAAGCCTGCTTATATATAAAACCGTTGTTTCACCTTCCACTGTAGGGCTCAATGCCATTATAACCTCCATGACTTTCACATCATCCTCCGGAGATAATCGTGCAAGTAACTCCTTTATCCGTATATCGTCCGGCCCTATCCCGTCAAGAGGAGAGATAACGCCATGCAGCACATGATACAATCCACGATATTGAGCTGTTTTTTCAAATGCAAGCACATCGGTAGGAGACTCCACAACACAAATCACCGACTTGTCACGGTTGCTTCCCCTGCAAATGGAACAAGGATCGTCACCCTGATCGGTAACATTCTGGCATATCGAACAGCTGATAACCCGTTCCTTGACATCCATAAGAGCTTTGGCAAGTTTACCGACCTCTCCTGGTTGCTCATGAAGGATATGCATGGCAAGTCGTTGGGCCGTTTTGCGCCCAATTCCCGGCAATTTCGCAAATTCTTCTATCAGTGCTTCAATTGCCGCCGATGTGTATCGCATGAAACAATCCTACTGGCCAAAATTGAAGTTTTTCAGTATATCTCCACCACCGAGCATATCGCCAGCGGCTTTTGATAATTCCTGACGTGCTTTCTCAGCTACGTTTTCAAGAGCGGTGTTTACCGCTGCAACAACCAGATCTTCAACCATTTCCATATCATCGAGTATCTCAGGGTCTATGGTTATGGAAAGAACCCTCTGCTTTCCGCTGACCGTCGCCTTGACCATCCCGCCTCCGGCGTCCCCTTCAGCGGTTATTTTTTCAAGCTGTTTCTGAACATCCTGCATCTTTGCTCCTGCCTGCTGGAGCTGCTTCATCATGTCATTTAAATTAGGCATTGCCATAACCTTTCTCTCCTTGTGCTATACATTTTCCCGAAACTCTCGTGCAATCGGTTCTCTTTGTTCATTGCTTGGCCCAGTAATCACAACATAAAACCGGTGTACCACGTTTCCGTTATCCATCATATCTTCCTACGTAAAGCCAGATATATCTTTTCAAGAATATCTTCGGTAGCAAGCTTGTATTTTTTCATCAGCTCATCAGGTTTCCCGGATTCACCGAAAGTATCTTCGACACCAACCATCTCTATCGGAACCGGAATGCTTTCCGCACAAACATGAGCGACTGCATCACCAAGCCCGTTATGCACCTGATGTTCTTCTGCCGTAACGATTGCACCGGTGTCGTTCGCTGCACGAACAATCGCCAGTTTATCGATAGGCTTGATCGTATGCATATTGATGACTCTTACGGTAACCCCTTCTTTTTCAAGAGTTCTTGCAGCTTCGAGTGCTTTCCAGACCATGATACCGCAGGCGATAACCGTAACATCCTTTCCTGGATTCAGCTCGATAGATTTCCCTATCTCGAAACCATCCTCATCAAGAGAAAAATCGGGAACCGACGGCCTGCCAAAACGCAGGTAAGCCGGACCATCATGTTCATGAAGAGCTTTTACAGCACGTTTGGTTTCACTGTAATCGGCAGGAACAACCACCGTCATTCCGGGCAAACCACGCATGAGTCCAATATCTTCAAGCATCTGATGCGTGGCCCCGTCCTCTCCAAGTGTCAAACCTGCATGTGATGCACAAATCTTCACATTGAGACGCGAATAGCATACCGACTGGCGGATCTGATCATATACCCTACCGGATGCAAATACTGCAAATGTCCCCGCATAGGGTTTCTTACCCGTAGTGGCAAGCCCTGCTGCCATGGAAATCATGTTTGCTTCAGCAATGCCAGTCTGGAAATAGCGGGAGGGAAACTCTTTCTGAAAATGATGCATATGCAATGAACCGGTCAGATCGGCACACAGTGCCACAACAGAATCATCTTTCTGACCGATTTCCAGCAATGCCTCACCAAATCCTTTACGGGTTGCAAGTGACCCGCGAGAAATGTATCGTGCAGCTTCGGCAAGGGTATTTTGTTCAGCCATTATTCCAAGAATAACTTAAATTTTTAAAAGTACTTCCCTGCTGTTATTTTTTTCTCTCAAATCGCCTGAAATGACAAAAGTTGAATATAAGCATACGGAAATAGCGGTAAAAAAAAAATTTGGTCAGAACTTCCTGACCGACCGCAATATCTGCAGAAAAATCGTCCTGTCTGCTGAAATCGAAAAGAATGATCGTGTCCTTGAAATCGGTCCTGGATTCGGAGCACTCACCAGTGCAATTCTCGAAGCATCTCCAAAAAGTTTCACCGCTGTGGAAAAAGACCGCGCATTAGCTGCGTTCATTCGAAAAGAATTTTCATCTGTCAAGGTAATCGAAGGAGATTTTCTCACAATAGACATTCCTGACCTTTCTGCTGAAGGCCCGTTGAAGATCATGGGAAACATACCTTATTCCATTACCTCTCCCATTCTCTTCAAGCTCCTCGACAATCGCAAAAACATCGTTTCAGAAACTCTGATGATGCAACATGAAGTGGCTCAACGCCTCGCTGCCAAGCCCAACACGAAAGAGTACGGTATTCTGGCCGTGCAGCTTCAGACATTCTGCGAGGTCTCATACCTTTTCAAAGTGAGTCGCAAGGTGTTCAGACCGAAACCAGACGTTGACAGTGCAGTGGTGAATATTATCCCACGCACAACTTCTCTGGATGAAAATGAGAAAGCATTCAGAAGGTTTGTCCGAACCGCTTTTAGCCAGAGAAGAAAAACCCTTCAGAACAATCTCAAAAAAAACTATGATCTCTCGAAAGTCACCTCGGTTGACTTGACCCGGCGTGCAGAATCCCTTTCGATCGACGATTTCTCTTCACTCTTCAGAGAAATCAGCTCCCTTGCCGGCTGACCCTTGCCTGCACTCTTCCTCCAGCAGCTGCGCCGTATCCAAAATGGTCTTTTTAAGTGGAAGTAACTGTTTGTTATGATTGATATACATCTCCAAGGCGTCTCTTGTTGAGAGGTTGCGGTGTAACTCGGGGACCCTGCTCCGGGCCGATTCCTGCTCAACCTTCAGCTGTATACCTCCGATAACAAATGCAGATCGCAATGACCGACGGATCTCTTTCATTTCTACAAGACCACGCTGACCGGCATGACAGGTTATAACCACCCTGACGACTGCTTCTTCGAGTATCTCGTTACCGATTTTTTCAAGAATAAGCGGCATCGGCTCTTCTTCTCCCCTGACATCGATCTCAAGCTGAATCATCTTCCTCGAAGGAGTAAGAACATGACGGAATGCCACTTCTTTTTTCTTCGAGATGTCGATCATGACAAACCCTTTTTTCTGCACGGCTTCGGCAAAACTTATCCGTTCAATACTCCCTGAATAGACCACAGGAGGTTTTCTTTCCTTATTCAACTCCTGGTACTTATGAATATGACCCAATGCAACATAATCGAACTCCGGCTGTTTCAGCATGGAAAGCGTGAAAACAGGGTCCCTTGTAACCAGGGTCACCCGCTCGGAACCTTCGGTCATAACAGCTGTTTCCACATGCAAATGACCGGCAACAACAACCGGATAGCTCACCGGCTCTTTTCTCAGGCGCTCGGCTTCAGCCATTACAAATCCCGAATAGATCTCATGAACTTTTTCATGCTGCTTTTCTTTAGCCAATGCAGCAAACTCTTCTTTTGTTCGCAATTCATGAATCATCGGCCAAGGCAGACCGATGACTCTAACCGGCCCGCTTTTCGTCATGATATCCCTTGATTCACACGTAGTAAAGAGATGGATATTGTCAGAGAAAAGTGAGAATATCTCCATAGAGTTTACTTTCCCAAACGTATAAGGATGATCATGATTTCCAACGATCATCACAATCGGAATATCGCGATCAAGGAGAGGCTTCAAACTGCGGGCAAATATTCTTTGATCCGTCTGGCTTGGATTCATATCACGATAAGCGTCTCCACAAAAAAGAATCAGGTCAACATTCTCTTTTATCGCATGGTCTACCATGTATCGAAAACAACGCTCGAAATCACCAAGTCTTGAATGTAGACCGGTTTTCGGGTCAATAACCCCATGGGTTTTATAACCTATATGAATATCAGCTGTGTGGAGAATCTTCATAACTTTTTTCTTCTTACCGCTATATATCAAAAATCACCGTAAAAGTTCATATGTACAAGCACCTCATCGTTCTTCTGCCTTCATAAGAACACAGTACTATAGTCATGGTTTTACGATCGATATTTTGTAAAATGGAAGTTTACAACAACCCTTCTTAATCTTCTAAATCTTCTATCTTTTTCATTTCCTTGTCACAGTCAAGGCGCTCTGAAAATATCGTTGTAAACATTCAAAACGCCAGCATTAAACCTTATTAAACGTGACTTCAGCATGCAACACTCTTATGAAACTGCCTACGGGAAATCAATTGACAGCCCTGAACAATTCTGGGCTGATGCCGCAGAAAATCTTCACTGGTACACGAAATGGAACAGAGTGCTTGACGATACCAACCCTCCTTTTTACCGATGGTTTGCCGGAGGCAAAACAAACACCTGCTACAACGCTCTCGACCGTCATGTCGATGAAGGTCGAGGTAACGATACCGCGATAATCTACGACAGTCCGGTAACTGGAGTAAAAGAGCGTTTCACGTTCCGCGAGTTCCGCGACAAGGTAGCACTTTTTGCTGGAGCCTTACAGTCAAGAGGGGTACGAAAAGGAGACCGTGTCATCATTTACATGCCGATGATTCCGGAAGCTGTTATCGCCATGCTTGCTTGCGCAAGGATCGGTGCCATTCATTCCGTGGTATTTGGAGGATTCGCGCCGCATGAACTGGCTGTCAGGATAGACGACTGTAAACCAAAAGTCATTATTTCCGCATCCTGCGGTATCGAAAAAGACAAAGTTATAGATTATAAACGGCTACTTGATTTCGCCATTGAACTGGCTCACTTCAAGCCTGAAATGTGCATTATCCGCCAGCGAGAGAAATTCAGGGCGCCTTTGAACGAAGATCGGGATCTAACCTGGAAACAAGCCCTTCTCGGAGCCGAACCGGTTCCCTGCATCCCTGTCGAATCATCCGATCCGCTTTATATCCTCTATACTTCGGGAACAACCGGAAAACCAAAAGGCGTCGTGCGCGACAACGGAGGGCACATGGTTGCTCTGAAATGGAGCATGAAGCATGTATACAATGTCAAACCGGGTGAAACCTACTGGGCGGCGAGCGATATCGGATGGGTTGTGGGACACTCCTATATTGTCTACGGTCCCTTACTCAATGGCAATGCAACCATCATCTTTGAAGGCAAACCGGTCGGCACACCCGACCCGGGTGTTTTTTGGAGAATCATCAGTGAATACAATGTCTCTGTTTTTTTTACAGCACCTACAGCTTTCAGGGCAATTAAAAAAGAGGATCCAAAAGGTTCCTACATAGAAAAATACGACCTGTCAGGACTTCGTTCGCTTTTCCTCGCTGGCGAAAGAGCCGACCCCGATACGGTCCAATGGGCCGAGGAAAAACTGAATGTACCGGTTATCGACCACTGGTGGCAAACCGAAACCGGCTGGGCTATCGCTGCAAACTGCATGGGGATAGAGCCTGGCAAAATCAAATACGGATCGGCGTCAAAAGCCGTACCGGGTTATAATGTCAAGGTTATCAACCAGAGCAAAGAAGAACTTCCGGCTGGCCAGATGGGCGATATCGTGATCCGCAATCCTCTCCCACCGGGGACCATGCTGACACTTTGGAACGCTGACAATCACTTTATCGACAGCTATATGTCGAAATACCCCGGCTACTACCTTACCAGTGACGCTGGCTACATCGATGAAGACGGCTACCTGTTCATCATGTCGCGTACAGACGATATTATCAACGTCGCAGGACACCGTCTCTCAACCGGAGCAATCGAAGCAGAGCTATGCGCCCATCCGGATGTAGCTGAAAGTGCGGTTATCGGTGCTGCAGACGAACTCAAAGGAGAAGTACCTGTAGGGTTTCTCGTTTTAAAATCCGGCGTCGATACTCCACACAGCCAGATCATCAAACACGTCATCGAGTTTGTGCGTGAAAACATCGGCCCTGTTGCCTCGTTCAAGCAAGCGGTCATCGTCGATCGTTTGCCAAAAACCCGTTCAGGCAAAATACTCAGGGGCACCATGAGAAAAATCGCGAACAGTGAGGAATATACCATGCCGGCAACAATCGACGATCCGGTTATCCTCGACGAAATCAAAGAAGCCTTGCAACTAATCGGATATGCAAATTAACCGGTAAACTGCCGACAGTCAACACTCATTAAGCACTCTGCCAGAACTCATGAGCGAAAGGTTAGCAGAACAAGTAAAAGAATCATCGTCTCAACATATCAACAATTCCTGATGATCTCGAATATCGACCACATTGCCATTGCGGTGCACGATCTAGAAAACTCGCTTGAACAGTTCAAGATACTGACCGATGCAACCGATGCACAAATCCGTATCGAAGAGGTTCCTTCCGAAAAAGTCAGGGTAGCGTTCATTCAGATCGGAAACTCGAAAATCGAGCTGCTGGAACCACTTGGAACAGCCAGCCCAATCACGAGATTTCTTGAAAAACGAGGCGAAGGCCTTCACCATATCGCGCTTGAAACCGAAAACCTGGAAGCAGAAATCAAAAGAACCGTTAAAGAAAATCTCCTGCCAATTTCTGCCCCTTCAGAAGGGGCGGGCGGGAAAAAAGTTGTATTTTTCAACCCCAAAGACACCGGTAAAGTTCTTGTAGAGTTTATTCAGAAGATTCAGGATTAAGGTATTGTGAAGCATTTTTTTCTCCCTTTCGAAAAAAAACAAGGTTTCAGCTATTCAGCAAAGAGCATCGAACAGCTGAGCGAGTATGAGAAGTACCAGTTATCATTTCACCCGGAACGCCCAAAATACCTTGATTATTTAGACATTTTCAAGGAGGTTGAGGAGTGCCTGCAAACCAACACATACGGCGGTTGTCTCATACAGACCCACAAAGCCATGCTTGATACCCCAAAGGGGGCATTGAAGGTCATGCTGATCGGCCAGCAATCTGCTCCCACCTCCGATTTCGAGCACCTCCAGGAACTGATGCAGAAAAATGGGTTTGCCGAACAGTGGAATCAGGGAATGCCCACACCGGCATCCTATGAGCGCGCTTTGAAAGCAATAGAGATAGCCGAGCTTGAAAATCGCCTCATTATAACATTGATCGATACACCGGGAGCCGATCCTACTGAAGAAGCGGAAACAGGAGGTATTGCCTGGAAAATCGGGAGGTGTATGCAGGCTCTTGCCGAAACACCCGTCCCGACAATCTCGGTAATCATGAACCGTGGGTGCAGCGGCGGCGCCATAGCCTTGACCGGCTGCGACAGAGTTCTCGCCATGGAAAATGCCACATACCTGGTAATCTCTCCCGAAGCTTGTTCCTCGATACTTTTCAGAACGCGTGCCAAAGCAAATTATGCTGCAGAAATTTCACAAATCACAGCCCGAGAAGCACATTTTCACGGTATTGTCGACGCACTTGTCGCCGAACCGGAGGGACCCGCACACCGATTTCCCAATGCTGCTATAGCCTCCTTAAAACAATCGCTGATATCACATGCAACGGAGCTTGCAACCATTCCTTCTGAAAAGATTTTTTCCGAAAGAGTAGAACGATGGAAAGCAATCGGTCAATGGGACGAGATGCAGGAATCTGATATAGCTCTTTTTGAACGCAACATCTCAAGATGTTTGAAAAAACCTGCTGGCGGATTCTACATCAAGCGCCATAAAGGGTGCAGAAATAACGACAAGGAAAGAATCTACGACCCAGTTTTTTTCCCTGACCTACTGCGAAACAACTACGTCTGTCCTGAATGCGGCTACCGCTATACCCGGCTTTCTGCAAAAGACTATATCAAGCATGCCCTCGACAAAGGCTCTTTCCGGGAACATCCCGACACACGCCGCATCGTGGACAGGGATATCCTCCTTTTCCCGAAATACCGGGAGAAGCTCGAAGAAGCACGTTTAGCGACCGGTCAGGCCTCAGCTTTCATCACAGGCGATGGAATGGTTTTCGGACAAGACGTAGTGTTCTGTGCTACTGATTTCGGCTTTCTAGGAGGCTCGTTCTGCATGTCAACGGGAGAAAAAATCTGGCGTGCCTGCGAAACCGCTATCCAACGCAGGTGCCCGATCATCCTCCAGGCAGCAGGTGGCGGAGCGAGAATGCATGAAGGTTGTTCCTCGATGGTCAGCATCCCAAAAGTGCATGTCGCCCTTTCGAGGGTTGAAAAAGCATCCCTTCCTGTGATTACCATCGTTACCGACCCTACCCTTGGAGGTGTAGCCATCGGTATAGGATCGAGAGGTGTTCAGCTATTTGAATACAATGCAGGGAACATCGGTTTTTCCGGCAAACGTGTCATCGAACAATACACCGGGAAAAAAACCTCCCGCGGTTTCCAGACAACCCGATGGCTTGAAGAAAAGGGGTATGCAAAGCATATCGTCAAGCCAGAAAATCTGAGACATCGACTTTCACTCATTATCGAAGCGCATAGGAAAACCATTGCATCATGAACGCTTGAACCCCTTCACTGCCAGCGTCAATTACAGCTTATTCAGGAAACCATTTATCACGTTTGAAAACTATGTTCGAGGATTTTAACCCGGTAACGAAACAACAGTGGAAAAAGCAGGTTCAAACAGATCTCAGAGGAACCGACTACAGCGCAATCGAATGGTTCAACCCTGACGGATTTTCTCTCGCTCCTTTCTACAGTCCCGAAGAAAGGCCGCAATGCAGCCTTCCTCCTGCCGCCGGCAAAAAAGATAACAGCTGGAAAGCTGGTATAGAAATAGACGCCTCAAATCCACAACTGGCCAATGCCGAAGCGACTGAGCATGTCGAAAAAGGTATGCATTCCCTTCTTTTCGATGCATCCGGTGTTACCGAGCCAGACGATGCGTTTATCAACCTGCTGTTACACGATATTGATCCCCGCTCTGTTTTTCTCCATTTTTCAGGAATTGCAAACCCCCTGAATTTTGTTGACGCACTTTCACAACACCCCTTATTCAGTCATTTCAAAGGCGGGTTGATCGACAAAGGCAATGCCCCCGCTACCGATCTTCTTCAATATTCTCAGCATGCAGCGCGGTTCAGAACATTAGGAATAAGCGACCGCGAATGGCAGGAAAAAGGAGCAACCACTGCTCAGCAAATCGGATTGATTGCCGCTTCTGTACGTGATCTGTTCAGAGAACTGGAATCAACTGTCAACCCACTCGATGCTGCATCGTTTTTCACTCTCAATTTTACCACGAGCAGCTCCTTTTTCACTGAAATAGCGAAGTTCAAGGCGTTCAGGCTCCTGTGGAAAAGAATAACGCAGCAAACCTGTAGTTCAGTCATTGCCGAGCCGACGGTAACGGCAACAACCGTCACCGGAAAACCCTTCATGGGAGATCATCACAGTACGCTCATAGAACTTTCAACCGTCACCACAGCAGCAGTTTTGGGAGGATACGATACGCTGTTCATAAGCCATTTCGACCGCCGGAACAATACAGACAGGTCATTTGCCGCCGGTCTCTCACGAAACATCCACCACATCCTCAAACATGAAAGCATGCTCGACCGGGTCATCGACCCTGCTGCGGGCTCGGCATATATCGAAACACTCTCATCAAACCTTGCAGAATCAGCCTGGAAAGTTTTTACAGCTATCGAAGAGTGCGGAGGCATGCGCCTTGCCACGGAACAGGGTATAACGACCAAACTGATTGTTTCGGAAAACAGATGCTGTGCCGATGCCCCGGTAACGGCAAACGAAAGCATAACCATCGAGTATTCCTCCAAGACATGCAACATCCCGGTTAACGATCAACCGACCCTTGAAGGCATACCGATCAAGAACATTTACACATCGGAGGATACCGACAATGCCGAACAACTACAGTTCGCTCCAGGCTTTCCGCCATACACGGGAGGCCCATACACAACAATGTATACTGTCCGTCCATGGACCATTCGTCAATATGCAGGGTTCTCGACCGCTGAAGAATCAAATGAGTTTTACCGGGAAAACCTGGCTGCAGGACAAAAAGGCTTGTCCGTTGCTTTCGACCTGCCGACACACCGCGGCTACGATTCCGACCATCCCCGCGTTGTCGGAGATGTAGGCAAGGCTGGAGTCGCCATCGATTCGGTTGAAGACATGAAAATTCTCTTCAACCGGATACCTCTCGATACAATGTCGGTATCGATGACCATGAATGGCGCAGTGCTTCCCATCATGGCATTCTACATCGTTGCAGCCGAAGAACAGGGGGTTGCTCCGGATAAACTCAGCGGCACCATCCAAAACGACATACTCAAGGAGTTTATGGTCCGCAACACCTATATCTATCCTCCAGAACCGTCCATGCGCATAGTATCGGATATTTTCCGCTACACTGCCGAAAATATGCCAAAGTTCAACTCCATAAGCATATCGGGATATCACATGCAGGAAGCCGGCGCAACGGCCGATCTCGAACTTGCCTATACCCTTGCAGACGGCCTCGAATACCTGAGAACCGGTATCGAGACAGGGCTCGGCATAGACGACTTTGCCCCCCGCCTCTCGTTTTTCTGGGGTATCGGCATGAATTTCTTCATGGAAATCGCCAAGCTCAGAGCCGCAAGAATGCTTTGGGCAAAGATTGTCAAGCGGTTCAATCCCTCGAACCCGAAATCCCTGATGCTGCGTTCCCACTGTCAAACGTCAGGCTGGAGCCTGACCGAACAGGATCCTTTCAACAATATCACCCGAACCTGCATAGAGGCTCTTGCCGCCGTGCAAGGCCATACACAATCGTTGCACACCAATGCCCTGGATGAAGCCATTGCCCTGCCTTCGGTCTTTTCCGCCCGCATCGCCAGAAACACACAGCTTTTCCTGCAGAAAAAAACCGATATTACAAGAGCGATCGATCCTTGGGCAGGCTCCTATTTTGTCGAAACCCTGACCAACGAACTTGCCGGAAAAGCCTGGAACCTCATAGAGGAAATCGAGCAGATGGGCGGTATGGTACAAGCCATCGAAAAAGGCCTGCCAATGCGCCGCATCGAAGAAGCCGCCACAAAACGCCAGGCTCGGATAGACAGCGGGCAAGATCTCATTGTCGGAGTCAACTGCCATACAAACAGCTCCGGTGGTACTGACATAGAAATCCTGGAAGTGGACAACTCGAAAGTCCTCACAAGCCAGTTGGAAAAACTTTCGACAATCAAGCATGTAAGAGATGAAAGTGCAGTCAATACTGCACTTGAACAACTCAAGAACTCTGCACGGAACAACAAAGGAAACCTCTTAGAAACCGCAGTGGTCGCAGCAAGAGCAAGAGCGACTCTTGGTGAAATATCAAACGCCTGTGAAGAGTCTTTCGGCAGGCACCGCTCATCCGTCCGGCTCAGTACAAATGTTTATCAATCTCAGATGAACGACAACCAACTCTTTATGAAAGCACATGATCTTGCAGAAGCATTCGCTCACCGTGCCGGCCGCAGACCGAGAATCCTGGTGGCAAAAGTCGGCCAAGACGGTCATGACCGCGGAGCAAAAGTTATTGCTGCAGCTTTTGCCGACATCGGTTTCGACGTCGATATCAGTCCGCTGTTTCAAACACCTGAAGAGGTCGTTCAGCAAGCGCTCGACAACGATGTACATCTTGTCGGTGTTTCAAGTCTTGCCGGAGGTCATAAAACCCTTGTCCCAGCAATAGTTGAAGGGCTGCTGAAAGCAGGAAGAAATGATATTCTCGTAATCGCAGGCGGAGTAATTCCGGAAAAAGACTATGGGTTTTTGCTCGATTCGGGAGTCACAAAAGTTTTCGGACCGGGCACGGTCATCACCGAAGCGGCTGCGACAATCCTGCGAATGTTGATCGATAGATTTTCGGCTGTAGATGAGTCCGCACTGCAATAAACAGGAAATAATGTCAGAATCGAGAAGCCATATTTCCGCCAAAAAGATAGCAAAACAGATCAGGCAAGGTGACCGCAATGCATTGAGCCGGGCAATAACGCTTGTTGAATCCACAAAAACCGACCACCAGGAACTGGCCTATACAATACTCGACAGCTGTCTTCAAACCGGACACCAATCACTCCGAATAGGGATAACCGGGCCTCCCGGATCAGGAAAGAGCACCTTCATTGAAGCCCTGGGCCTCGAAATTCTTAACAACCCCGATAATAAAATCGCAATTCTTACCATCGATCCGAGCAGCAAAAGTTCCGGAGGAAGTATTCTCGGTGATAAGGCTCGTATGGAAAAGCTTTCAGGACGAAAAGAGGTGTTTATCCGTCCCTCCCCATCATCGGGATATCTTGGGGGAACATCGCCCAAAACTCACGAAGCGATCCTCCTCTGTGAAGCTGCCGGATATAATATCATTATCGTTGAAACAGTCGGTGTCGGCCAATCGGAAATTCTTGTCGCATCCATGGTGGACTATATTCTGCTGCTTATGCTGCCAGGGTCGGGCGATGAACTGCAGGGTATAAAACGGGGTATAATGGAAATAGCTGACGACATCGCGATCACCAAAAGCGATGAAGCTTCACAAAAGAGCGTCCTTCACTCTCAGGCTGCATGCGAATCTGCCTTGAAACTTCTGCCGAAAAAGTATACCGTATGGAAACCGCATACAACGCTCACCTCCGCAGTGACAGGGGAAGGCATCGACAAAATCTGGAACAATATTCTCAAGTTCAGCCAAATCCTGAGGGAAAACGGCATTTTTGAAGAAACCCGCAAAAAGCAACTTCACCAGCTTTTTCGCGAACAGGTAGACCTGCAACTGAAGCAAATGTTCCATAACCACCCGCAGACCAAGTCTTTTCTGGCAAAGGTTACAGCAGCCGTCGAAGAAAAAAGCATCAGTCCGTTTACCGGAGCTAAAAAGCTGGTGGAAAAAGTTATTCGCCCTCCTCGATAAACTCCTTTTCCTCTGCCTTGACGATTAAAACAGGGCATTTCGCCTTGCGCACCACAGACTCGGCAACGCTACCCATAAGGATCCGGCTCAATCCTGTTTTTCCATGAGAACCGACAATAATCAGGTTGACATCGAGCTCCTCTGCTTTTTCAAGAATGGTTTCGGAAGGCGTACCGATTTGTACATCGGCTTGCACTTCAATACCCTTTTCACGCTCGGTCCGTATGATTTCTTCAAGGTCCTCTTTGGCTGCTTTTTCAAGATCCTCTTCCAACGGAACATAGGAAAGAGACATATCAACCGCCATCGGTCTGGGTTCGACAACATTAAGCAGAACAAGCGACGCTCCCATTCCTTTGGCAAACTCATGGGCATAACGTACAGCCTTTCGGGATGCTTCGGAAAAATCAACCGGACAAAGAATTCTACGGATTTTTATCATGGTGAGAGGTTTTTCATTGTTGAAAAATCAAATCTATACCACTCTTCACTTCCCTCCTCCTTTTTCCATGAAAGGTCTCAGAAGATCGATCGGTATGGGGAAAATCGTCGTTGAGTTGTTTTCTGCTGCAATATCCTGGAGTGTCTGCAAATACCTCAACTGTAAAGCACTGGGGTTTTCAGCAATAATCGCAGCAGCTTCGTTCAGACGTTTTGCAGCCTGAAACTCACCTTCGGCATTGATAATCTTTGAACGTCTCTCTCTCTCGGCTTCCGCCTGCTTGGCCATAGCGCGCTGCATTTCTATCGGAAGGTCAATTTCTTTGATTTCCACCTTGCTCACCTTCACACCCCAGGGCTCCGTATCCTTGTCGAGAATTGCCTGGATCCGTTCGTTGATCTCATCCCTTTCAGAAAGCAAGTGATCCAGCTCCCCCTGACCGCATGTGCTTCTGAGGGTCGTTTGAGAAAGCTGAGAGGTCGCAAAATGAAAATCTTCGACATCGACAATAGCCTTGATGGAATCGATTACCCTGAAGTAGACCACTGCGCTTACTTTGACCGTGACATTATCTTTTGTGATGACGTCCTGAGGAGGAACATCCAGGGTAACAGTACGCATATCGATCCGCACCATTTTATCGATAAAAGGAATAAGAATAATGATTCCAGGCCCTTTTGAACCGATAACACGCCCGAGCCTGAATATTACGGCTCGTTCGTACTCTCTTAGAATTTTGATTGCAGAAACAAGAAACGCCACTGCAAGAAAAATGATTGGTATAAGATTGATGGTTGACATTATGCCTTCTCCTGTTTTTTGGTTACCTGTAACACAAGCCCTTTCAAGCCGTTCACCCTTACAGCCTCCTTTTCCGGAATCACCTCATCGCTCACCGCCTCCCAAATCTCACCGTGAACAAAAACCTTTCCAGGCTCACCAGGCGAGATCCCGTGAATCACCCTACCTTCCTCGCCAAGCAGCTGTTCAGGGCCGGAAGTCAATTTCATTCTCGTCGATTTTGCTACCAGCCAAATAATGACGAGCATAGCTGCCGAAACGCTGATATACACCGGCAGGAATACCGCCATGGAAATGGATACACCACTTTCAGCGGTATTAAAAAGCATGAGAGACCCGACAAACAATGCAACAAGACCTGCTATGGCAAGGATTCCTCCACTTGCCACGAAAAGCTCCAACCCAAAAAACACTACAGCAAGTACAATAAGCAACAAGCCAACAACATTGACCGGTAAAGCCTGAAGTGCAAAAAGCGCAAGGAGAAGAGAAATCGCTCCCAGCACACCCGGGAATATCGAACCGGGATTGGCAAGCTCGAAATAAAGCCCGGCCAAACCAACCATGATAAAAATATAGGCAAGATTAGGATCAGCCAGTTTGATAAGAATCTGTTCCTGCAAGGTTGGTGTAAACTCTTCCACAATGGCAGCCTTCAAGTCAAGCGTCACCTCACCATCGATCGTTTCAACCTGCTTGCCGTCCAGCATGGCAAAAAGTTCGTTACGGTCGGCAGCAACAAAATCGATCACACCCTCTTTCAGCGCTTCATTCGCGCTGGAAGCAATGCTCTCGCGCACCGCTTTTTCGGCCCAGTCCGCATTTCTGCCCCGCTCTTCGGCTATGCTCCTGGCAAATGCCGCCAGATCATTCTCCGCCTTCTTTTTCATGGTGTCATCACCCTCACCCCCTCCACCGCCAAGACCGACCGGGCTTGCTGCACCGATCTCCGTTCCAGGCGACATCGCAGCAACATGAGCGGAAATAGTCAGAAGAGCCCCCGCTGAAGCTGACTGCGCTCCCTGGGGAGCCACATAGACAATTATCGGAACACGCGACGCAAGAACACGCTGGATCATACTGCGCAGGGAAGAAACCAGACCGCCTGGTGTATCGAGTTCAACCAGTACTGCATGAGCGCCCTGTTTTTCAGCTTCATCAATGGCACGTTCGAAAAAATCAGCACTGCCTGGATTCACCGTACCCTGAAGAGACAGCAGGTACACTACCTTTCGGCCATCGTCCCTTGCTGCGTAAGACAAATCGCAAATGTTGAAAACAACCCCAAGCGATAATATGAACGCAAACAAGAAAAAAATTTTTCGTGAAAGAATTCGGGCCATGGCAGCTCAAAAAAATGATTTTATTTCTATTGAACAGCGGCAACGCTGTGAATCTCTATGTAAATATAATCAAACCTTTTGTACCCGCATTCTGTTCCTGTAAATGTTATCATCCGCTTTTGGATATTTGCTATCTTCCTTTTTGTATCTGTTTTAGCTTGCGCCCTATCATCACGGTATCGACACCTGAGCCACACAACAAAAGAAACATATGGAACACATATTGATAACCGGAGCCTCATCGGGAATTGGAAAAGTTTTTGCGGAAGAGTATGCATCCCGCGGAAACAATCTCATCCTTGTCGCCCGATCAAGAGAAAAACTCGATGCCCTCGCAAACACTTTAAGCAACACGTACGGCGTTGATGTCCGAACGTTCCAACAGGATCTTTCCTTTCCAGACAGCGCGGAGAAGGTTTTTGACTTCTGCAAACGTGAACAGCTTGTGGTAAGAACGCTGGTAAACAATGCAGGTTTCGCCCTTGACGGAGCCTTTGACGCTCAACCTCTTGAAAGTCATGAAAAGATGATCACGTTGCACACTCTCACGCTCATCAAGCTCACGTATCTTTTTCTGCCTGAAATGAAACACAGAAATCAGGGAGAAATTCTCAACCTCTCTTCGATCACAGCTTTCCAGGGCATTCCGTACAACGCAGTTTATGCTGCCACAAAAGCATTCGTTCTCAGTTTTTCAGAATCGATCAGAGAGGAACTCAAAGACTCAGGCATACGGATCTTGGCTCTTTGCCCTGGACTAACCGAAACCGATATTTTCGATAAAACCGGAATTGATCCTCACAAGACGTTAATGCCTGTCGGGCCACCCGAACAGGTCGTAAAAGCGGCAATAAATGCTTTACAAAAAAACAAACTCTATACCGTCCCCGGGTTTGCAAACAAGATTTTGGTACAAAGCGGACGTCTGCTTCCGAGATCTGTCATGCTGAAACTTGCAATGGTTCTCAACAGACGAAAAAAATCCAAGATAAAACACTCACAACCCAATGATCCCCTGCAAACCCCATAAGCTTAACAAAAGAGACGCCGGAATACATCTTTTCCGTCGTCTAATTTTTAAAAGCAATTTGGAAAGTTTTTAATTATTGCATGAGGTAAAACCAACCCTTTTACAACAAAACCGATATCAGATACATGTTTTATTTCGATCCTTTATACTTTCTATTCGCGCTTCCCCCCCTGCTCCTGGGCCTCTGGGCACAGTTCAGGGTAAAATCGGCATTCAATAAATATTCCCAGGTCACTCTTGCAAACCGCATCAGCGGAGCGCAGGCTGCCCGTATGATTCTCGACCGAAGCGGTCTCGGCAATGTAGATGTTGAAGAAACACGCGGCATGCTTTCTGACCATTACGATCCGCGCAGTAAAAAGCTGCGCCTGAGCGAACAGGTTTACGAGCTTCCCAGTATCGCCTCCGTCGGTGTAGCCGCCCATGAGGCAGGACACGCCTTGCAAGACAAGAAAGGATACATTCCTCTTCAAATACGTTCAGCTATGGTACCGGCCGTTTCCATTGGCAGCAACCTCGGGCCGATCATTTTCATTGTCGGCATGTTCATTGCGGGATCTTTCGGAACGACTCTTGCCTGGACAGGAATACTGCTCTTTGCAGCAACGGCTCTTTTTGCGCTGGTAACCCTGCCGGTCGAGTTTGACGCAAGCAAACGGGCCAAAGAAATCCTCGTTTCGCAAGGCATTGTTTCCAGACAAGAGCTTAAAGGAGTCAATGCCGTGCTCGATGCTGCAGCTCTCACCTACGTTGCCGCAGCGGCACAGGCCATCATGCAGTTGCTTTACTTCATTACGATAATGAACCGGCGAAACTAAGCACTCTCATTAATAGCACAGCTACTCCCATGGCTGATTCTGGAGGGAGTTGACCACCTCCATTATAAACGGAATAAGCTTCTCTTCTCGTCATCCTCGGGCTTGACCCGAGGATCCAGCGACATTCCTGTTTTTCACTATGGATGCCGGATCTGGTCAGGCATGACTCTCGAAAAATTTGGATGCCGCATTTTGTTGCGCCAGGTATGAGTTCGAGGGAACCGGATATCACCATTATACTCGGCATAAGCCTCTCTTCTCGTCATCCTCGGGCTTGACCCGGGGATCCAGTGACTTTCCTGTTTTTCACCATGGATGCCGGATCTGGTCCGACATGACTCTCGAAGAGATTCAGCGCCGCATTACGCCCGGCATGACTTCGGGAAACAGCATGCTGAATCTCTCCGTGCAATAAGAAAGTTCTGACAAAAACACCTCTGAAAAATCAAACACAATTTGCTTGTTCACTTGCAATTACAAGTCTTTTCCAGTTCTTTTTTGTTTTCGTTGAGATTCTGGACACAATCCCAGACAACAAGCTCAACGTTATGATCTGCATGCGGCTGGGTTTCGGTGCATTGCCACTGATAACAGTTTGCATTCGACATCTTTTTGTAATGCTTTTCAACTGCCGGTTTACCACATAATTGACAAGCGGTCTGGACATCCTTGAACCATTCAAACCAGGGAGAACCTTTTATCTTGTGATTTACCGGCCCCTCTGTAAACGAGCACTTCCGGTTTCCATCCTCGAACCTCATCGCTGCATTTGTCTCGAGAAGCCTTTCCAGCTCTTCGTTAGTCATGCTCCCGAAGTTGTTCATTTCGCTTGGTGACATAACACGTCTCCTTTTTTGGGTTTTGAAAAAAATCAGAGTTGTAAACCCCTGTCCCTTTTTGTCCCATAGTGAAGGCGCTCCCTTTCCTCGGCAGCAGCTGCATGGACAACCGTATCTTGAGCAATTACGCTTTCACAGAGATGAAACAAAAAAAGCAAACCGTTACAAAACAAGCCTATAGGAACAAACAGCAATATAGAAGCGCTCCCATCCAATCACATGCCCGTCAACAATGTCTCGAGGATTGGCCCGCTTTCTTTCTCGAAGCTGTCAACTCTCTTGGCAATTCACACTTCAGGTACGTTTCTGAGCGCTTCCACGAGGAAATTCCAGAATTTTCCTACAGAGGCGATGTGAACCTTCTCATCCGGAGAATGAGGGTAACGAATAGTCGGACCAAAAGAAATCATGTCGAGCCCAGGATAGGTAGACCCGATAATTCCACATTCCAGACCAGCATGAACCGCTTTTATCTCCGGGGCTTTTCCGAATTTCGCTTTGTAGACATCCCGCATGCTTTTGAGAATCGTTGACTCGGGGTCGGGTTTCCAACCTGGATAGCTTCCACTGAGCACCGGTTCTGCTCCGGCAAGCCTGGCAACACTTCGGATCATGATTCCAAGATCGTCCCGGGCCGAGTCAACCGAGCTTCTCAGCAAACATTCAACCTTCAACGCTCCATCGCAAGAAGCAACAACAGCAAGGTTGTTGGAAGTCTCCACAAGACCGGGCACCTCGTCGCTCATGCGCATCACGCCGTCCGGCAACGCATAGAACATATGAAGAAAGCGGGAAACGACAGAATTTTCGATAATGTATTCTGGCGTCTCGACAGGAACCGTTATGACACGAAGCCCTGAATCCACTACTGCAAGTTCGCGTTGTACGATTTGAGAAAACATTGCAAGTTCGTCAAGAAAACACCGGGACTGTTCGGCAGGGACAACAACGGTCGCCTTCGATTCACGAGGGATGGCATTACGGAGAGTGCCGCCCTCGATCGAGGCCAGCTTCAGGCCATGGCGCTCATGACCATAGTAAAGAAGGCGATTCATGATCTTGTTAGCGTTTCCGCGCCCAAGATGAATGTCCATGCCACTGTGCCCCCCCTTCAATCCCGAAACCCCGATCATGAATCCCGCATGCCCTTCGGGGACAGGACGTTTGTCGTAATCGAGGATCACTGTAACCTCGAGACCGCCGGCACACCCTATAAACAGCTCACCTTCATCTTCCGAATCCAGGTTCATCAGAATTCCGCCTCTCAGTTGTCCGGCCTTCAAGCCGAAAGCGCCGGTCATGCCTGTCTCCTCTTCACAGGTAAACAATGCCTCTATGGGACCATGTACCAGTGTTGTAGATGCAAGCACTGCCATTGCAGCTGCAACCCCGATGCCGTTATCGGCTCCAAGGGTAGTCCCATCGGCACGCACCCAATCGCCGTCGATTACCGCCTCGATCGGATCGTGCTCAAAATCATGGTCCGTATTACCGTTCTTCTGCGGTACCATGTCGAGATGAGCTTGCAGAACAACACCCTCACGGCTTTCCAAGCCCGTAACGGCGGGTTTCCGGATGACGATGTTGCCAATATCGTCAACGGTGGTTTCCAATCCGAGATTTTTACCGAAATCAGCAATGAACGACCTGACTTTTTCTTCATGGCCGGAGGGACGAGGCACCTTGGTCAGACTGTAGAAATATTTCCAGACCTCCTGTGGTTCCAATCTGAGAATATCCTCACTCATAGCCAATTTATCCCCTGGTTTTAATCTCTGCTTAGAGGTATCTATCAATATACAGGAAGATATTTTGAGTGCAGAAAAAATCCGCATTATTTCTTTAGCCAATTGTGCTATATTTACCAACATATCCCAGTTCAAAAGCACTTCAAACCATAAACAGATACAGCTATGGCAGAAAACAGCAATGGCGTTTTTTCCGACCTCTTCAATGCGGTTGGCAACACGACACAGAATGCGGCAGACAATGTGATCAACGGAGCAACAAACGTCACCAATGCAGCCCAGGAATACGCTAACCTCGGCGTTTCTATCGCAACCGGGGCAGCAACCTCGACACTCAAGCTCGTGCAGGATGTTTTGTCGGGTATCTCATCCACTCTCAACCCGAAGCAGTAACAACCTGCCCCAAAAGAAAAAACCTCCTTGCATCTGATTGCTGCAAGGAGGCTTCCTCTAAGACCACTTTATCTATAACTTTGAAAATTTTACATGTAAAACACATGCCTCCCGATCGTGGTGACCTCTTTTTTAGCTCCAGCCCAGTAGGGAGAAACATAATCGGCATGATAATGCGTAACACCTTCGAGCTTCTTTGCAAGAGGAAGGTCAGGATTGAGCATGACTTCAGCCGCCGCCGTTTTTGCCTTTTTCCAGGCTGCACGATCTCCTACCCTGTCCGGTAAACCGTCCCAGAACCAGCTGAACTGCTTGTACTCCTTGACTACTTCTTCAATCGTATCAGGATAATCCGCTGATTTGACGCGATTGAGAGTCACTACGCCGACAGCAAGCATACCCTCCCATGATTCCCCCCGGGCTTCATGGTAGATATTGCGGGCAAGCCATTCGATTTCATCGCTCTGAAGGGTTTTTACATATTCGTTATTGCGCCGCTCAAGCTTCTGGCGAGGCTGTGGCGAAATATGACTTTTTATCATAAAACCTATCGAAAAAAGCCCGGCGAGCGCAACGGCTCCGCCGAGAGCTTTTGCCTTTTCTGCAGGAATAGCTTTGGTTCGTTCCTTGAATATGTTTATCAGTTTTTTCATAAAATCGCACCTCGACTGCCGCAGCACTAAACAATTACACAGCACCTGCGCCAAAAAAAGTCATTTGACCCGCAGTAAAAAAACAAAAAAAATCAAAAAAACAAAGACAACACAGCAGCTAAAGCCACAATACGCTTCTCAACCGTTCAACCCTCCTCAACGGCCATCAGCCTCGAATGCCTTATGGAACGTAACGATCCCCTCTGGTGTATGCTCCCCGAAAGGCAAAACAAAAAAAACATCCTGCGGTACCCCCTTATGCATAAGTCCCACCGGATTAACAAACCCGAATCGCCGATAATACTCAGGATGCCCAACAAGACAACACCCTAAGGCCCCTATCTTTTTCAGTCGTGACAGTCCTTCCCGAATCAAAGCCCTACCGATACCCTGCCGCTGGTACTCCGGCAGGACCGATACGGGTCCAAGACCATACCAATCAGGAGTACCATCCGAAAAAGTCACGGGTGAAAATGCAATATGCCCTACCACACGCCCACCTACTTCAGCCACGAGGGATACAGTCAATGCTCCTGCGGAACGCAATGCCTCGGTTACGAACTGCTCCGTATGATCGCTGATTTCCATCTCCCTGAACGCCTCGATAGTAACCTGGGTTATCACAGGAACATCACGCTGCGTTTCATCTCTGACAACAACTTCAAGATTCATAGGTTGAGCCATAAAACCGCTTTTTTATTTGATCATACTTTTCCATACTGGCACCACGCTCTTTTCGATGGCTAACCTTGCCATGACGCAGCAGGTTTATTCGCCCAGACCCAGACGATAAAATCGGTCACGGGTGGAGTTGTACCAAGCTCCCGAAGCCTCGCGTTTACCTGCCCACGATGATAGGTTGTATGCGAGAATACCTGCACAAGAAGCTCTGCAAGTGTTGTTTTCCGCACCTCGAATCCGATTTTCTCACCAAACTGCTGCGCCCAGGGCAGCTCAATGACAGCATCGAGCATATCCGGCTCAAGCGCTTCGTGGTAGCTTGCAGCTCTCCGATGCAGGTTCATAGCGAACTGTTCGAGCTCAGCCATGTCAAGCGAACGAGTTGCTTCAGGGTCGAAAAACTCCTGCTCGAAGACATTGAGGAATGCATGCTGCACCATATGGTTGTGCCGGAGTTTCACAAGCACGGACTCATCATTACCGGCATCCGGGCACTTTCTGATAGAGGAAAACACCATCGCATCTGCCCAGCCTGTATAACGGGCAAAATCCTTGAAAAGTGAAAGAGTATTTATCATCCTTGTTCACCTCAAGAGGTTTTCGATAATGCTTCTGCTTGTAAGCGGAAAATACAGAAACTCTTCTTTTTTTACCTCCCGAACACCACCCTCAGTTCATGTTATTCCATATGTACATATCAGGGATCTTTATGAACAGGACAATGTCAAGCCTGTACTAACGATACAACGCTTTCGAACGAATCGATCAGAAACGTTGGGTTGAGACTACGAAGTTCTTCCGTGGAATTGTTTCCATAGGTAACCGCACAGGTATCCGCACCTGCCCGCTGCCCCATTTCGATATCATAAATTGTATCACCTATAACCAAAGACTCGCCCGCGAGAACATTCAGAGCTTCCAATGCAAGCAAAACCATATCGGGAGCCGGCTTTCCCTGTTGCACATCCTGCGCTCCGGCGATAAACGAGAAACGTTCAAAAATCCCGAGATGCCGCATCATGGCCACAAGACCGTGTTTGCTTTTGCTGGACGCAACCGCAAGTAGAAAATCCTGTCGCAACAGGTCCAACGTTTCTTTCACCCCTGGAAACAGACACGTCAACCCGAAGGCAACCTCATTGTAGTGCTTTCGGTACAACTCGACCGCCTCCGGCACCTGCCGAGGCTCAAGCCCAAGCCCTACCTCAATCGTATGCTGCAGTGACAGACCGATACTCCGCCGGGCATTTTCCTTATCAACCCCCGAAAGCCCGAAATCCTCTGCCACCAGCCGAAGGGACTCCATGATACTTACCTCACTATCAGCCAACGTCCCGTCAAAATCAAAAACCAGCAACTTATATTTCATACTCTGCACTGCCTTGCACTTTTATGATCAGCCTTGTACGTTTTCATTTAGCAAAAAAACCTTTTTTCCTTTTTTGAGCCCTATTTTTTCTTCACGTCGATTTCAAGTATACTGTGAAAAAGCTCGCAGGTATAAACGCCAAAACCACATAAATAATTTTAGCAGAAAAAGATACGCATTCATACCTGAAACCTGGATTTTGCCCATCGCTATTTTTATGATAACACTGAATAGAGCAAGGGCGATCACCCATATCCACCGCCATCCTTACAAAACATTGTTCCCTGATACTGATTCAATGACCAAGCACAAAACCCTTGAAGAAAACATCGAAGCTGTAACAAAACTATCACTGCAGTTTCTCGCCGAAGCGATCGGGCAATGCCCGGCAGGACTTGAACAAACCAGGAACCGGGATGTCGTTTTTGCCGTGCTCGGCTTCCAGTATGGCGCAGTACAAAGCGCGGCTTATGTGGCGGGAATGGACGGCGAAGCAGCGTCATGTATCGTTGAAGATATCGTCAGCAGAATCAACGGCATGGACAAGGAAACCGTATCGAAAATCCTTTCTCTGATGCCGATGCTCGCCGAAAAGGAATACCCACCGATCAATATCGGCGGCAAGGCCATTGTCGGCTTTTATAACGCATCCTCCGACGAGGAAAAACTGACAACTGCCGGTTCGTTACGGGAAATCCTCAAACAGATCGATCAGGCATGAACCGACTCGCCCCTATATTTCGCTTGTGTCTGCAAGAGAAGTAAGATACCGATGAGTATAAAGCTTGTCGATTTTCGAAAGCTCGCTCATCTGGTCGAAGGATACTTCGGAAATCCTGTATTGCCTGCGAATCCGCTCGATCATCGACAACCACAGATACGCCGTCATCTCGGCATCGGCAAGCGCACGGTGAAAATCTCCCGTCTTCGGCACACCCGCATGCGACAACAGCGTCTGCAACTTGTGGTTCGGTGAATTTTGAAACACCCTTCTCGACACAAGCAGCGAGCAGCAACAGTCGCCCTTGTATGCCCGGTTCACCCGTTTCAGTTCTGAATCCAGAAAACGCTTGTCGAACGACGCATTGTGGGCGACAATATTACGGCCATCAATGAACTCCGAAAACTCGGCCATCACCTCTTCACACCGCGGCTGGCCACTGAGCATTTCGTTGGTAATACCGGTATACCCCTCAATAAACCGACTGATGCGGAATCCCGGGTTCATCAGCTTCTGAAAACGCTCGACAATCCTCCCCTCTTCGAGCCACACCGCCCCGATCTCGATGGCCCTATCCCCGTACTGCGGCGACAATCCTGTCGTCTCGAAATCCAATACCACAACACTATCCGCCAACGCCTTCTGCATATACCTGATTGACTATCGTTATTTCAAACCTGCTCCCTTGTTCGGTGTTTTGTGACAAACGCCTCTCTTTTTCGGTTCAAAACATTCCTTGCAAACTCATAGTCATGAACAAAAAATCCTGAAGCATGCTCAAACACGATGATATAGACAAACGTGTATTCATCACAAAGCTCATAAGCCCAGCCTCTTTTGAAACAAAGCGTTCGCAAAAATTCACTGTAGCGCAAGAGACAATCAGAAACTTTCTATCGTACAACAACAGATCCTTTTAGTCGCCGTTCGGAGGAACAAGCCGTTCAGCTATCAACTTATTTTCAAAAAGACTGAAAGGACAAAAAAACAAACAGATTTTTTCAAATTTTCAGTCATTTTCGCCTTTTCAGAATTTATTGACATTAACTCATCACCCAAGAATAAAATATAGCGTCACAGCAAAAGTACGACAAGGAAAAACATATGCAGGTCTTTATGAATAATAACCGCAAACAGATCGAGACATGGTTGTAGAATCGAATGAAAAGCACGTCAGAGAAAATGAGAGAAACTATAGGACTTAAAAGGAAAATCAGCAGAAAACATCCGAGTCGGAAATATACACATGCCGGAAAAACAAATGAGGCAGACTCAAAAGCAGAGCTTCACGACAATCGATCACCATGCATACGTTTCCGGCAAAGAGTCATGCCGAGCTGTGAAACAGAAGTTCGGATTTCACAGGGATAGCGGCACCCAATCTCCCTAAAAAGTCATGCAGGACTTGATCCGGCATCCATACTGACTTTGATCGGAAGATGGATCCCCAGGTCAAGCCCGAGGATGACATGGAGAGAGTAGTCATGCTAACCCGTGAAATAGTTGTTCCGTATTTCACTGATCAAGCCCGATGGCAGCGACATAAAAACTGATTACAGGACTAATGAATGTGCCTCTTTTCGATGTAAAAACTTTGTAGAAAGATTACTCTTCTTTATCTTTTTTTTCCCGCTCTTTCTGGTCCTCCGGTACACATGCATGGGAAGACTCTTCCCCGTGGCACTGCTTAATGGTTTCAGGCGTGCATTCTTCCGGCGTACTTTTCAAGTTTTCAGGCTTCTGGCAGCAGCATGAATTTTTTTTATGCATAAGAGAACTCCATTCAAGATTTATAAAAGGATGTTGGTGTAAACCTCCGACTCATGACGAACAAATAAAGATAATCAGGAAAAAGTTCCTTAATATTTTACCAACATCACCAACCAAAACATCCTTTTGATAACTTCTCCCCAAAAATTACCTAAAAAAGAAAAAAAATCTCACAAAACAGAGAAACATCGCTGCAGTATTTCATAAAGAGTAACCCAAACCATATGTCATCTCCTCCATGTTCATACACTCGGAAAAGTTCGCCGACCATCCGCCAAAGCGGGCTTTCAGTTTGTTCGATCAGGCCATTCATACTGTTGCCGACAACATCGAGCAGCAAAAAACGTTATACCGGTTTGGGCTCGTAAAGAGAAACAAGTTTCCAAAACGATATTCGGCTATCCATTTCGCTAAAACCATCAGGAATTGTTTAAGTAACAGTAACAAAAAAGGGTTTAAGCCCTTTTATAAAGATCGCTACATTTTCCTGTACATGACTAGCCCTTAATCACCATAGAGGACGTCACAATGGTAGTCATTGCAAACCTGCCTCGACTTAATTAGTAAAACACACCATGAGTCTCCACCTTAACACTGCATTCCTACTGCACTCAATTGATGCATGGGAACAAGATCGTGAGAAACGATTCAATCTTGCTTCTTTGACAGAATCTTTTCATGAATCAGTCCCTATACTGGACTTTCTTGACTGGAAAATCACAGCCGTTAAACGTGGTTACACAGAAACCGTCCTCCCTTTAACCCCCAACGCATCGAATCAGCACATTTCTCATCAGGCAGCTTTAATGCTTCTTGCTGCCGATTATACAGGAGGCCTTGCTCTTGCATCTCTACTGCACATGGTACCTGTAATTGGCTTCTGGCCATCTTTGAATGATAGTGCCGCCTATATGTGGGGAGCAAAAGCCTTTATTCATTGGTTTGCTCCCAGTTGCCACAATTTGACCTGCAAAGCAAAAATCGAAAAAGACAAATGGGATCATTTAGCAAAAAGGTTTGCAAATAGTGACAAAGTAGTAGTTACTATTCCGATCAAAATGTTTAACGGTGAAAAGCTTGTCGCAGAAGCTGACTTCACTTACTGGACGCAGGATATTAATGGTATGAAAAGAAATGCCTTTGATGTTACTAAAATCAATGCACTCTACGAGTACAAAACAAAAACAACCGCAAAACTTATTGCCGGTCTACGGGCATTGGAACAGGAAAAACCTAATAGAGAAAGACGATTTGATGATCCTTACGCTTTCATGTTGGCAGGTAAACACGGCATTACCCTAGCCAGACGTTTTAGTATAAATACTCCGCAACTGCAAAATATGGTTGCGGCAAGAACACTGCACCTCGACAAAATCGTAACACAATTCTCTAAGAAAACAGACCTCTTTAATGTCGTGAATATAGGTGTAGGTTATGACAGTAGATTTTGGCGATTGAATATTGAAAACGCTTTCATTTATGACCTTGATTTACCAGTCATGTTGAACGAAAGAAAACGGATTTTCGACTACTGCAAAAATAAAATGACACAAAGCATTGATATCGATCTCCAGTTCCAACCTATAGATGTAGCATTACGCGAAAAATGCAAGTTCGATCCTTTTCTACCGACCTTCTTTATCTGGGAAGGAGGATCAATGTATTTTCAGGATGAAGACATCAACACCATTTTTGCATCTATCAAAAAAATAATGTCTTACGGCTCCTGTATCTGGTTCGACTATGTATCCAAAGATCTTATAGAGGATGCTACCAGCATCAAAGAAGCTGAAGAATTCATGAAAAATATGCGTAAAATGGGAGAATCATTCATTAATGGTTATAATAACATCCGTATTCTTGCCGAAAAACATCATCTCAAAATACAACAGGATATCTGTTCAGGAACCGTATTGAACACTGAAGAGGCTATCTACAAACATTATGGTTTTTGTACTCTTAGAGGAGAATAGCAATCATGGTTTTCAAGCATACCCCCATATCAAACCTATTAAAAAAAAGCTTTGATTTTTTCCGAAAAGATTATGAACGCAACGAGTTCACGATAGACATTTCACGATACGTCGGCTTCTGGGCGCACCCTCTTTACTACTTGATATGGACAGCTATCCTTCCACAACCCTATGAGTCGCCTCTACTTCGTTTTGCCTCAGCAATAACCTTCATTCCCTTGTTTTTCTACAAAAGCTATCCCTCAAGCTTCAAACCATGGATAAATCTCTACTGGTATTTATGGTTAACTCTTACACTGCCAATAGTTTTTACCTTCCTGACACTGATGAACAATCTTTCAGGAATGTGGCTGGTATGTGAAACCATGATGATTCTTGTATTCATAATATTTGTACCTAATTATTTCCTGATGACGTTTCTGATGGTTTTTGGCATATCAGTCGCCTATGCAGGTTTTGTTTTTTCAACAGGAACTCATTTAGTCCTCACAACCGAAGTCATAGAGTATATGCTTCCTATCCCAATGGCAATACTCTTAGCACTGCTTTTTAGTTATACGACAAAAAGGGGAGCAATGGCCCAGGAAAAAAATAGGGCATTGCAATCCCTCGCCGGCAGCATCGCTCATGAAATGCGTAATCCACTTGGACAAATTCGTCATTGCCTGACCAGCATCAAAAAACTGCTGCCACCTTTTCATACAGAACAACTTACCCAGTCGATCAAAAAGGCATCACTCAACCGACTGTATCAAAATGTAGCACATGGGCAGATGGCTGTAAAACGAGGTATACAAGTAATTGACATGGTTCTCGGCGAAATACGGGAAAAACCAATCACCACTGACAGCTATACCTATCTTTCCGCATCACGGATCACACGAAAGGCCCTCGATGAGTATGGCTATGATTCGGATAGTGAGCGAAACCGGATACACTTTGATACTCGTGAGTCGTTCATTTTCCATATTGATGAGACTCTCTTTCTTTTTGTCTTATTCAACCTGCTGAAAAATGCTCTTTACTATTTTAGGAACCATGCCGATAGCAAGATCCAGATCCGTCTGAAAACTGGCACTGAATACAACTATCTTCTTTTTCGCGATACAGGACCAGGCATCGCGAAAGAGGATCTACCCCACATTTTTGACAGTTTTCACACAAAAGGAAAGCAAGAGGGGACCGGCTTAGGGCTGGCATACTGCAAACGGATAATGAAAGCTTTCGGCGGAAACATCACCTGCGACTCGGAAAAAGGAAAATATACCGAGTTTACCCTTGCTTTTCCGGTTGTAAGCAACAACGATCTGGCCCGCCATAACAACGATGTTATAGCCAACGCTTTGCCTGATTTTCGTGGAAAGCGGTTATTGATTGTCGATGACGAACCGCTCTACCGAATGACGCTGAAAAAATACCTCCTGCCTCTTGAAGTAGCACTCGATGAGGCTGCAAATGGCTTTGAAGCCATGGTATATGCGGCAGAAAATCGTTACGACCTCATCATCATGGATCTGAACATGCCGCAAATGAACGGTTACGAAACTGCCGAGCGGCTGCGATGTGGAGAAGCCGGCGCAGAAGCGGTTACCACCCCTATTATCGCCCACAGCACTGAACCCGCCTACATTGCAGGAGCAATGTCGGAAAAGGCAGGAATGCAGGCTTTGCTTGCGAAACCTTGCAGCCAGGCTGAATTAATTAACGCTCTACACGAGGCTCTCATGACAGGGACACACAAATCCCTCAAAAACAATCTGATTGAAAGCTCACGGGTACTGTTAGTCGATGATTCGGCTCTGAATAGAAAACTGCTCGCCATGAATCTGACCGACACCGGCCTCAAGGTAGCGTTAGCTGAAAACGGAGCAGAGGGCTGGAATATGCTTCAGACACTCGAGTTCGATCTGCTGATCACCGATATCCGGATGCCCGAGATGGATGGCCTGGAACTGACCCGTTTACTCCGCACAAGCAAAAATCATCGTTTACGCAGGCTACCGATAATCGGTCTGAGCGGCGCCGAGGAAGAAAAGGAAACAGCAAAAGCCGTTGGGATGGATGAGTTCAGGCTTAAAACCGAAAATCCGGATCTTTTACTGGCTTCAATTGAAAAGCTGCTCTCTTCATCACCTTTCAAACAGCCGATTGATTGCACCTTGCCGCCATTTAACCTGGCACCCTCACCTGAGTCGATGGGCCTTTCAGCGGCTGACATAGAGGACCTTTTCAAAACGTTCCTCGATGAGTTTCAGGATATCGAAACTTCGATGTACAAGGCCCTTGCCGAACAAAATATCGAGTACTTGCGAGCACAAGCACACAAGCTGAAAGGCAATGCCGCACTCTTTGGCGCAGAGCCTTTGAGACAGACAGCCGAGACCCTGGAAGAAAGTTGCCGTTCGAACCAGACCGATGAGCTGGAAAAACAGGTTACAGACCTGCTCATAGCCTTATCTGCTCTTTCGAAACATGCTTTTTAAAGTTACCCTCACCGATCATCCGGCAAAAAGGAAAATCAGCGATGTCCAAAGATTCCATGACCTGCATTAGGTAATTATCAGAAAGAATTAGAGTATATTATCATCAAGATTCACCTCCGACAGTAACCAATAGAAAAATGAAACGTCTTCTTCAGGGCATATTTCTACTCCTGCTGTCAATCGGAATACCGTTATTGATAATAAGACGGTTTGACTTTGGCAGAAAATTTCCCGACAAGGAAATCGGCCGTGAAATCCATACGAGAAGGAAACCATGATGAATAAAAATTACTACACCATTGTTTCATCGATACTGTTTATCCTGGTAGCTCTACTCCACTTGGTTCGCGCTCTCATGGGATGGGATGTGGCAATAGGTGACTATATGCTGCCGGTTGGAAGGTCGTGGGTTGTTTTTGGCATCATTCTTTGCCTTGGCGCGTGGGGAATCCGTGGCTCAAAAGGGTACATCGCTATATCGGCTATTCTGTTTGCTCTTGTTGCCCTCCTTCACCTCTACCGAGTATTGGTAACAGAAACAATTATTATAATAGACAGCTTTGTCGTTCCACTCTCCGCCTCTTGGGTTGGTTTCGTTATCTCTACAGCCCTGTCTGCATGGGGATTCTTAACCTACAAAGCAAAAACACCATAACAGTCCCGCTTACGGCGATCCCCCTTTGAGTATCCCACAGAACAAATGGGTATCACGTTTTACAAAGATTTGACACGACTGAATTTGCCTTTTCCCTCATGTTTATCGAAATTTTTGAACGAATGCTGCGCAATGCAAAAGGAAAAAATGAGATAACTATGCAGTAATATCCATTATCAATGCAACAATCAGCCAGACCATTTTGCATAAATAATGTAATTACCTATTTTATCTACCGTTGCACAGATGTCCCTCCCCAGCCTTCGAAAGGGACAATAAAAAAATTGCTTTTTTCGACGTAGTCAGTAAGAACGCTCGAACATAAAAGAAATAGTATGCCAAAGCAGACGCTTTCAGCCTACTCTTCCGTAGCAATCGGTTCGCAGGTATGGATGGATTCAAACCTGCAGGTAACCTGCTACAGGAACGGTGACCCAATACCCCAGGTTGAAAACCCTCGTAAGTGGAGTAATTCGACAACAGGCGCCATGTGCCAGTATGAAGGGGAAAAAGGGTATAGTAAGAATTTCGGCTATTTGTACAACGGGCATGCTGTCAATGACCCCAGAGGGTTGGCACCCGAGGGATGGCGTATTCCTGAAGATTCTGACTGGCAGAAACTGATTGACTTTCTCGGCGGTAACGACAGAGCTGGCGGAGCCATGAAACATGAAGGAGTCAAGTACTGGAAAAGACCCAACAGCGGAGCTACAAACAGCAACGGATTTTCTGCTCTACCCGCTGGTTTTCGCAGTCTTTACGGGGACTTTCGCCACCTAGGACTTTATAGTTACTTCTGGTCCTCCACATCTTTCAATAACAATTGCACATCAATAAAAGTCCTTGGGTATTTCGATTCCAAGGTCATTCATACAGGTGGCCCGGCTGAAAGCGGCTATTCTGTCCGCTGTATCAAGTGTTGAAAACAACTCCTGGCAACCCGATTCATTATCTTTTTTTACATGAATTAAAAACTACAGCCTCCACCCCATTCAACAGCTCATTCATTTGATCACCCAAAGACTTCTACTATTACTATGTCAAGAATACACAAAGTCGCTTCCAGATCACTCCATATGGGCAAGCTCAAACGGGGAGACGATCTTCTCGGAGCCATAAGTGTTATTTGCAGGGAAAACAATATCCGTCTCGGCAGGGTGGAAGCAATTGGAGCCGTTGAAAAAGCAACACTTGGTTATTACGACCAGACACACAAAGAATATGACTTTTTCACAATCGACGCTCCCCATGAAATCACGTCACTGATAGGCAACGTCTCCTTGCGTGATGGTGTACCGATGGTTCATGCCCACCTGACGCTTTCAGACGAAAAAGGTAATGTAAAGGGCGGTCACCTCGCTCCTGGCACCATAGTGTTTGCATGCGAAACTGTGATCGAAGCTTTCGAGGGGCTTGCTTTCAACAGAATCATCGATGAAGATACCGGCCTTCCGCTGTGGCAATTGTAGAATGGAAATTCTCCGATTAATCCTTCACGCAGCGTACCGAAAAACCGCATTTCTGATTGAAGCTGAAACGATAGACACCCGGCTCTGTCGAAGTCACTCCCCTGAATAAAACACGATTACCGTCTGCAGCCTTCGATGAGGTCCAGAAAGAACCGTATTTTCCAAAGAAACAGAACGGACCATCGTTATCCCGATAACCCCCGGCAAGAGCTGAAAAACCAGTTTCATTGGTTGCATCAGCGTTTTGACCTTTCCAATGGTCGGTTCCGGCCTCTTTCAGCTTGCTGCCGACACCAGCCTCTCTCCCCCGAAATTCAACATCTTTTATCTCAGCGCTGTCCATCCCAAGTTGCATCTCCATTGCCGCCCACTCCTCGTCAGAGGGTATATGCCACCCTTCGGGAGCAAGACCACGGGGATCGTTAACGGCATACCAGTTATAGAGTTTCCCGTAAACTGCTCCGGTTTCGGGATCGTTGTTATAGTAACACCATGCTCCTGTTTCAAGCTTGATCCACTCCTCTTCGTCCGTCACCTGCGGTATCGGATCGCCATTACGGTAATGCGTAACCGAAAGATTTTGAGCCATCCACACCTGATCACCTATATGCACTGCTTTATATTCATTCCCATCAACATCGGTTACAGGTTCAGCCGCTTTCTGCTCAGTGACCTGTTCTCTGGTACAACTGCTTGTCATCAGTAACAAAAAAACGGTACATATCGAAAGCATCGAACGGCACAAAAAACGGTTCATCGTAGGGATACGTTTAAATTGACGATACATTGAAGAGTAAAATATAAAAAACAGAATTTTCAGGGCACTATCTCAGACTGCTTGCAGTTGGAGAATATCATATTTACAAAGCTGTCCTGCTAACAAAATCGAAAACCGACCATGGATGCAAAAGATACTGTTCTGGAAATCATGAACAAACAGGGAAAACCACTCAGTGCCGGGCAAATTGCTGAAATCAGCAACCTGGACCGCAAACAGGTTGACAAGGCAATGAAGACATTAAAAGAGGAAAAGCTGATAGTTTCTCCAAAGAGATGTTACTGGGAGCCAAAAAAATAATGTCTACATCATCTCTTTCATGACAACATCCAGAGATGCTGCACCCGTCCCGGTCTGCTTGACCGGGTCCGGAGATGATATTCGGTTACTCAAGTCCCTTGGTATTGAAAAAATAACCGATTATGTATTCGCCCGCCTCCTGAATGGCTTTATCTATAGCGGCTTCATCAGAACAATCTTCCAGCAGCTCCACTTCTTCAGCAAGACAAACATCCTGGAGTTCCTCTTCTTCAGCAGAACAACTGTCGGGATTCGTAAAAGGATTGTCGGTAACTGTTTTCGATATAAGCCCCTTGAGCTTAGGGTAGACAACTCTTTCAAAAACAAACCGCTCTCCGTCCTTGTATATCTTGAAGTCGTTATTCATAGTATTGATATTTTTTGGGAAAAATAGATATAAGTTAGCCTTATTTCCTGGAAAGGCAAGCCCCCAACCGTTCAGCCCCCTCTCTTCTTCATCACACACACCCAGCACCTTACGGGGTCAGAACGGTTGGAATCCAGATTTCCCGACACAAGAGAAAGTATCTCAAAAAAAGGCTCGACCGCTATCGCGATTTCCGCTGCTGAAAGCCTTGGAGGCCCAGGATCCCGTTGCGGAGCATCGGTGCTGGCAATAAGACTGAGCCACACTCCCTCATGATCGAGATGAATACTGACGTTTTGAGCAAATAATGCATGCTGTTGCTGAGAGTCGAGCGAATGAAAACAACCTCTGTCAAAAACAAAATCAAAAGGAGCTTCACCGACCCGCTCTTTCAGAAAGTCAGCAACAACAAACCTGCATTCGACACCGTTCTGCAAAGCTTTGCTTCGTGCTTGTTTTATCGCCAGAGTTGAAATATCAACCCCCGTAACATCAAAGGCCTGGCGAGCAAGCCATATGGAATTATCACCGGTACCACAGCCGAGATCAAGCGCCCGGCAACCTGCTATCGGCATCTTCTCTACCATGGCCACAAGATTGGCATCCACCCTACCTAAATCCCAGGGGATTTCACCTTTTGCATACCTTTCTTCAAAACGGTTTTCTTCCAACATACATCTTTCTGATTTTTTCTCCACCAATACCCATTCATAGACAGATTCAACGGTTTTAGAGCCGTGTATCTAAAAACTATTTTTCAGCCCGCCGATCCCGTATCATGAAAGTGATGCACAATGTGAGCATCAATCTGCGTTGTTGCGTGGTCTTGAAATTCACACCTCACTCATTCAGATTCAGCAGGATTTCCCGATTGATACTTTCGCTTTCAAACGGCTTGGTGTTACCTGAGCTTTTTGTCGACAAGAACTCTTTTTTGCCATGGCAAAAGAAGAGGTTGAAATGCCATGATTAAGGAAGATTCAATACCGAAAGTTATTGAATGTTTTTAAATTACAGCATCCCATTTTGGCGAAAAGGTTTCCATCGGCATTTCTTCGCCAAATGAAAATGGCATGACTATGGTATTTCAGGAAACAACATGTTCCCTGAGAAGTACTATCTTTTTTTCTATTAATCATCAAAAAGAAGGAAAAACGAAAATATGACCAGAAACTTCAATTTCAGTGCTGGACCGGCGATGCTGCCAACCGCAGTTATCGAGCGTGCCCGGGAAGAAATGCTGGACTGGAATGGTTCAGGAATGTCTGTAATGGAAATGAGCCATAGAGGCAAGGAGTTCGTCTCTATCGCGGAAAAAGCTGAAGCTGATCTTCGTGAAATATTGACTATTCCGCAAAATTATAAAGTGCTTTTCCTTCAGGGGGGGGCCTCCAGCCAGTTCGCGATGATTCCCCTCAACCTGCTGAAAGACAAAAAGAAAGCTGACTATATCAATACGGGCATGTGGTCAAAAAAAGCGATCGCCGAGGCCAAACGTTTCTGCGAAGTGAGTCTTGCCGGTGACACCTCAGAGAACAATTTCACGACCGTACCCGATCAGCGCAGCCTGGTCCTTGATCCCGATGCTGCTTATGTCCATTACACTCCTAACGAAACCATAGGCGGTGTCGAATTCGACTATGTCCCTGAAACAGGAGATATCCCACTGGTAGCAGACATGTCTTCCGATATCCTTTCACGCCCTATCGACGTTTCAAAGTTTGGACTCATTTATGCCGGTGCCCAGAAAAACATCGGTCCTTCCGGGCTGACCATCGTTATCATTCGTGAAGACCTGATCGGCAATCCCGCCGATGGAATACCGACGATGTTCAATTATGCCACTCATGCCGATGCCGGCTCTATGTACAATACACCACCCACCTACAACTGGTATGTCGCCGGGCTGGTTTTTGAATGGATCAAAGACCAGGGAGGACTTTCTGCAATGGCGGAAATAAACCGGAGGAAAGCCGAGAAACTGTACACAGCTATCGATAACTCGGGATTTTATGCAAACCCTGTTGCAGAAAATGCCCGTTCCTGGATGAATATTCCTTTCACGCTGGCCGACCCCGGCATGGATGCAGAATTCCTTTCAGGAGCCACACAAAGAGGACTGCTCACGCTGAAAGGCCACCGTTCCGTAGGAGGCATGCGCGCAAGTATTTACAATGCTATGCCTGAGGAAGGTGTCGATACACTGATCTCTTACATGCAGGAATTCGAACAAAAAAACGGTTAACATCTACTCGACATGTTCAAGATCTTAACGTTAAACAACATTTCCGTTGCCGGGCTAAACCGTTTGCCACGGGATAAATACGAGGTTGCTTCTGAAATCATGCATCCGGACGCCATACTGCTGCGCTCCTTCAAAATGCACGAGATGGAAATCCCCAAAACCCTCAAGGCAGTCGGTCGCGCAGGAGCAGGAATCAATAATATTCCGGTGGAAAAACTTACAAGCATGGGTATTCCCGTTTTCAACACACCGGGAGCGAATGCCAATGCTGTCAAGGAACTGGTCGTCGCAGCATTGTTGATCGCCAGCCGCAACCTCACCCAGGCCTGGGATTATGCCCGAAACCTGGAAGGAGATGATGCGTCAATCGCTAAAGCAGTTGAAGCAGGAAAGAAGAAATACGCCGGCACCGAGTTGCCGGGAAAAACACTCGGCGTTATAGGCCTTGGAGCTATCGGCGGAAGAATTGCAAATGCGGTTATCGGACTTGGCATGAAGGTTATCGGTTACGATCCAACCGTCACTATCCAGCATGCCTGGAATCTTTCTGCAGAAGTCCAGCGAGCTCTCAGTTTCGAAGAGCTTCTGTCGGAAGCAGACTATATCACCTTCCATGTCCCTCTCATCGATGCAACAAAAAACATGCTTAATGCTGAACGTATCAAGCATATGAAGAACAACGCAATTGTTCTTAACTTCGCACGTGGAGGAATTGTCGATGACGATGCGGTAATCAAAGCACTCGACGAGGAAAAACTATACGCCTATATCAACGATTTTCCGACGAATGAAAACAAAAACCACCCCCGAGTTGTTTCACTGCCGCATCTCGGGGCATCAACATTCGAGGCGGAGGAAAACTGTGCCGTCATGGTTGCCGATCAGATCCAGGACTATCTTGAAAACGGCAACATCACCAACTCGGTAAACTTTCCTGAAATGAAAATGCCAAGGGCGGGAGCATCGAGAATAACGATCTCCAACTCGAATGTTCCGAACATGGTTGGCCAGATCACTTCAGTGCTTGCCGACTCCGGCATCAATATTGTCGACATGCTGAACAAATCCCGCGGGGATATCGCCTACAACCTGGTTGACCTCGGAACAGGAGCAGATGAAGAAGTAGTGAACAAGATCAAGCAAATAGAGGGTGTACTGGCAGTAAGGATAATCTGAGAGCTGGATGGCAGGAAAAGAAAGGAACACAGGAAAGAAATGGTTATGAAGCATATGCATATCCCGATGCAGGAGATCTCTCACATTCTGCTCGATATGGACGGTACGCTGCTCGACCTGTATTTCGATGATTATTTCTGGGGACATCATGTGCCTGAAAAGTATGCTGAAAAGCACAGTATTTCCTTTGGCTCTGCGAAGGAAATACTGCTTGCCAAGTACAAGTCACATGAAAAAACCCTGAACTGGTGTGATATCGACTTCTGGTCAAAAGAGCTTTATCTCGATATCCCCTCCCTTAAAGAAGAGATAAACCACCTTATCGATGTCCATCCACATGTCTTCGAATTTCTCACACTTATGCGAGAACAGGGGAAAAAAATATTTCTGCTGACCAACGCTCACGTCAAGGCAGTTGAAATCAAGTTCAGAAAAACACAAATCGGGAAATACTTTGACGAGGTACTCAGTTCTTTCCACGTCGGACACCCTAAAGAAGACCTGAGTTTCTGGCACAAGGCAGAAGAAAAACTCAAATTCGACAAGGAGCGATCACTGTTCATCGACGATACGGAAGATGTACTGAAAACAGCAAAGGAGTACGGAATCCGCCACCTCTTGTTCAAGGCAAGAGCCAGCTCGATGAGCGAACCGAAAAAAACCGAGCATTTCCCGGTTATTCATGATTTCAGGGAACTGATGTAGAGTACCTCTATCACGCTGTCCCGGTAACTTCTTGCAGCCTTTCCGTTATCCATTTGATATTTAACAGGATTCCTGAAAAACACCTTGCTCGACGCTGTCTTCACGATTCAAATGCATATGAATCAATGCCACACGTTCGCTATCCGGACCTTCTCGCTCCTCAAGGTCCACAGGCCTGAATCCCAATTTGTAATACAGCAACAGCCCCGCAACATTATGGCAGAAACAGGATATACGCACATAGCTTGCCGCATAGCGCTGAAAAGCCATGTCGACAAATGTGCCGACGAGATAGGAGGCAACTCCTTTACCTCTATGCGCAGGTTCGATGATAAGGTTTCCTATTGAACAATGACCTCCTCGACCCACCTCGATAAAATTCCCGTAACCGGCGATAACGTTGTTTACGAGCGCGACTAAAGGATCACGCCTGTTTCGGACTGCATCAAACAGCTGTTCAGGCGTCAAAGGATAGCGTGCCTTCGGAAACATATAGAACAGCTCTTCAGCAGACTGAGGGAAAGCACAAATACACTTCAAATCCTTTTTTTGCAGAGGCCTATGCGTATACATATTACTCTCTACCCTGTGGTTTTTGTCGCCATTTTTGCCCGGCTGTCCATCCTTCAGAAGCCTTACTGATACAGTCATATTTGGGAATATAAGGCTTGATATCGAGAAGTGGAGTTCCGTCAAGCATGTCAGGCCTTTCGACCGTAAGAACATTTTCATTTCGGCTCACAAGCCTGACTATGGAAAAACCGATTCCATTCGGCCTGCAAGGGTGTCTCGATGCATAAATACCACGTGGTGTATCCCCCAGAAAAGTTGACCGGACCAGATCGATCTTTCCCGCCCGATCAAAAAGATAGAGTAGATAGATGTGGGAAAAAGTTTCGACATCTCTCAAACCGAGTTCGTATTCCCTAAACACCTCAACACGTCCAAAAGAACCTAAAGAATAGAGAGGCTGTATAGGACACTCCTCCTTGGTCTTGTATGGCGTGTGTATAATACCTATATGTTCCATATTTAAAGGTTTAAAGAACAAATATACAGCAATATTGCTTCACAGCATAATTCCATGAATACGCAAAATCCACCACAAAAACCAATCCATGTAACAGTAACTAAAGCACCTTCACCACGAAGTACACTCCGGTTAAAATCATGATCAGACTGGCGAGTTTGTAGAGCTTGTCACGGGCTTTGGCACCAACATAATTGATAACCCTGCCGACAAGCAAGAGTGCAGGGGCTGTACCGAGCCCGAAGAAAAACAGCATGAAAGCACCCTGAAGCATGCCTGTCAGGTGATTTTCGGCTTCCATGGAAGCTCTTGCTGCCGCAAGAAGAGCCGTGTAAGTCAAACCGCAAGGCAGAAACCCGAGCACGATACCCATTGGATAATAGGTTCCGGCTGTACGAGGTCCCTTGAACAACTCCATCGTTTTCTGAATCAGGGAAGACAACCAGGTAGCACTTCGTGAGGCTTTCCTAACCGGTATCCATCCTCCTATTGCAATGCCCATGATGATGATCGAAATCCCAGCCACAATCATGATTATCGTTTGTATCCTTTCGATCGATGCCGTCAGCACAAGAAACGATCCCGTCAGCCCGACAATCGCCCCCATGAACATGTAGGTTGTAATCCTGCCGATGTTGTAGAGAATATGGTGCAGATATTTCAACCTCAGTTCACCGAGAGAGTACGCGGCGACAACAGGCCCGCACATTCCGATGCAGTGACCAAATCCTCCGGCAAGGCCGGTGAGAAACATGACGATCAGAGCGCTTTCTTGCATCAGCGACTGTATGGTTTTTCATCGTCTTGAGCAGAAGATGAATTTTCGATTGCATCACTCGCGTCCTCATCGTCGAGCATTCGGTATTTTGGAGCTTCCGGATCCTCGAACTGTCCGCTTTTTACCGCCCAGACAAACAGAAGCCAGGCGGCAAACCCCAGGAAAAACACGATGAATATGAGAAAATAGGTGGTGTACATAATGAAAAGTCAAAAGGTAAAAGTCAAAAAGCCGGACAACTCGATGGTTTGATTGCTCTCTCGTCTCTTGTCACTCGTTACTCGTTACTCGTCACTATCTTCAAAACTTCCTCAACCGCAACGCATTCGCAACCACTACCAGTGAACTTGATGCCATCAGGAAAGCTGACATGATAGGGTGCAAATAACCACCGATCGCAAGGGGTAACGCTATGAGATTATAAGAAAAGGCCCAGAAAAGGTTTTGACGAATGATTGCAAAACAGCGCCTGGAACCATCGATAAGCGAAGCTATCAGGTTAAGGTTATCCTTTATGATAACGACACCGGCACTTTCAAGAGCAATGTCACTCGCATGGCCAAGAGTCACTCCGGTATCGGCTTCTGTCAATGCAGGGGCATCGTTAATGCCGTCTCCGACCATCATCACCGTATCGCCTTTCGATCTTATAGCTTGAACTTCCACAGCTTTTTCAACGGGATTCAAACCTGCCTTAATGTCCTCTATACCGCACTGTACCGCCACATATCGAGCCACATTCAAAGTATCACCGGTAAGCATGCTCACATGAACCTTATTTTTTTTGAGAGCATCAACCAGAGCGGCCGCATCGTCACGAATATCGTCAATCAGACCGATTATACCGGCAAGGGAACCATCTATCGCGATAAACACGACCGTTTTTCCCTCACGCGTAAACATCGTAAAGGCGTCTTCGGCTTCACGAGAAAGAAAAACATCGCTTTCAAGCATGAAGACCCGATTTCCAGCCAAACCTGACTTCCCGTTCACAGTACCCACAACCCCTTTGCCGGGAACAACTGTAAAACCTGTAACGTCAAAAACGTCCCCCTTGTACGCCTGTACAATGGCCTTTCCCGAGGGATGTTCGGAATACTTTTCAAGAGATGCCGCAAACCGCAGCAATTCTTCCCGCTTCATCATGCTCACGACATCGGTCACCGAAGGATTACCGCTGGTTATCGTACCGGTTTTATCAAGCACCACACTGTTTGTTCCGGATATGGTCTCAAAAATGTCACCACCTTTTACAACGACTCCCTTCTTCGCTGCTGTACTTGTTCCAAGCAGAACTGCGAGGGGCGTTGCCAGGCCAAGGGCACATGGACATGCTACGACAAGGACGGATACGGCATTCATGAGGGCAACAGCTGTATCGGCTGTTGTCAATTTCCAATACAGAAAAGCCGAAACAGCAAACAGCACGACAACCGGAACAAAATAACCGGCCACCCTGTCGGCCACTGCTTGTACGGGAGCTTTCCTTGATTGAGCATCTTCGACGGTTTGTATGATTTTCGAAAGGACTGTATCGTCTTCCGTACCTGAAACCCGAACAGAGAGCCTGCCGTTAAGCGAAATAGTCCCTGCAAAGACCTCCTTTCCTTTCGACTTGAAAGAGGGAGTGGATTCCCCTGTCAGCATAGACTCGTCAACCTCGGATCCACCTTCGAGAATCGAGCCATCGAGCGGAATCTTTTCTCCAGCCAGTACTTCGATCGTATCACCCTGGTTAATCTCATCAAGAGGAATCATAACGGTTTGACCTTTCTCCATAACAAGCCGGGCCTCTTTTGGCTGCATTGCAATAAGCGACGTCAGGGTATCACCTGCCTTCAACCTCGAGCCGGCTTCGAGAAAACGGCCGAGCAGAATAAACGTCACAATCATTGCCGAAGTATCGAAATACACTTCACCTCCCCGAAAAATCATTACGACACTGTAAGCATATGCAGAAAACGACCCAAGCGCGATCAGCACATCCATATTGAGCGCACGGTTGAGCATTGATCGAACAGCGTTTTTCAAGAAAGGATATCCCGAATAAAAAAGCACCGGCGTTGCAAGAACCCATGAAATAATCTGAAACGTCTGCCTGTATTCTTCCTCGATACCCTGAAAAAAACCGGCATAAAGGGCGGCGACAAACAACATGAGCTGCATCGAAAAAAACGCCGCCGTTCCGAATCTGAGTAAAAGGTCGTCTTTCTCATGCCGCATGGCCTCATTGAACGCAATCTTGTGATAGGGATGCGGAACATAGCCGATAGAACGGATACCCTCGAGAATTTTGCGCAACGCTATTTTACTCTCGTCCCACTCGATCGTCATGCGATGAGTTGCGTAGTTTACCCTGGCAGAAAGTACGCCGTCCATTTTCAAAAGAAACTTTTCGACAAGCCAGACGCACGATGCACAACGAATCCCCGAGAGCATCATGTCAAGAGAAGAGGTGGTGCCTGCTGTACGGACAGACTCTCTGAATGCAGCCGGCTCAACTTTTGCTTTTTCAGGGGGGCCGGGAGTCCAACCGCATCGGCTATTGTAAAAAGTATCGAGCGACTCCCTGTGAATCAGCTCATACACGCCGAGGCAACCGTGACAACAGAAATATTTCGTTTCTCCGTCGAAATCAGCGCTCACGGCCGACTCCGGTTTCATCTCCAGCAGACAGTGATCGCAGTGGACAGTTTCCGATCCACGAGTTTCAGTCTCTGACATTGAAGGTAAATGCCGGTTTCATGTTTTCGGAAAGCAACAGCGTAGCCCGCCAAAGAGTCCTGCCGCTTGGGCATTTGACAATGATACCTTTTCCGTTGTATTGATTATCTCCAACTTTTCGAAGCACGACTTCATTCTTTCCCATATCCATACCCGGCATGGAAAGATCGAGCAGCAGTGTATCCGATGAAATTGACGGCGAATCACTGGAAAAGCTGACTTTAAAGGTCAATTCTTTCATATGCAGCACGGGCTTCGGTGACATATCGAGCGTTATCGTATAATCACCGGCTTGTTTCATGCAGGAACCGGCATGGGGATCACAATCCGGTGTAGCATCCGTTCCCGATGAACAGCTGAAAAGAGCCAGAGCAAGGCAAAAAGAACAGCTCCACAGCCATGCGTTTTTCATTTGATTTCTGTAAACCATCGTCTGCTTGTTTTAATCGTTTCGTTCGCTACATCGACTCTCATAAACCATTTTCCCGCAAAGGGAATCGAAACCTCTGTCCTGTAAACACCGGGAGAACTTTCGACCATGTCATGCTGTGCATCATAACTGCGTTTCGACACATTTCCGGCAAAAAAACTGACACTTACCTGCTGAAGCGGTTCACCTTGTACATAAACAGCAACCTCAACGACATTGTTTCCTTTTTTGAAAGAATCGGGGAGAACGATTTCCAGATCAAGAGAGTCCTCTATCGCCTTGGTTGTAAAGTAGTCATAGGCCGCTTCGTAGTAATTATCCTCGACAAGCCCTTCGGCACTGCGATAGGCAACATAAAATCCCGTCCCCATGGCAAAAAGAAACACTGCATACATGGTGTAAAGAAATATCTTCATGAGAGTAACGAATATGTCAAGGCTATGCTGAAGAACTACTTTTCAGAAACCTCTGTTCAGTGATAATACCTTATCTCTTGCCTTAAGAAGATAGTAATCGAAAAAAACCTTGCTCCTTAGTCCCGTGAGGAACAACTGTCAGATTGGGGAGCATGACCCCGATTAATTGTCAGGCAAAGATCTATTGACGACCTTATACTCTGGAAAAAGATCGACAAACTCTTTAGCTTCCGATCTTGGGAAACCAAAACCCGGTTTTTTGACGATATTCCTCATAGGCTTCACCATAACGGATAAGCAGATCCTGTTCTTCGGCAACACACATGTAGTACCATACCGGGACATAAACAAATGAAAATAAAACCAGGAAAGGTGAATGTGCCAGGAATGCAAGCACCCACCACAGAGGAAATTCACCTACAGCCTGGGGATGACGAATCCTTGTGTAGATACCTCCGTACATCGTATGCTCACGTTTAGGCGTCATGGTTTCTTCCCCCGCGTCTTTGGCACCTCGAATCATCAGATACAATGAAGGGATGGCAATGAATAAAGCGATGATTGCCGACACCCGCCATGACCAAGAGAAAGTTCGCGGTAACGGCAGCTGCAGCGGAAACCAGTAGTACAACATGTAGTTCACTGCAACGATCATCATAAAAAACGACGAGATAACACGATAGTTGGCACACCTTTGATATGCCGAAGGCCCGATTCGTTTCTCCAAAGATGCCGGACTGACGCTCTTCACGTAAAAGCTAAGAAACAACAAAGATGAAATGACAAGAATGCCAAAATTAAACCCGGCAACCATAAAGCAGCCTCCATATTTATTAACACGAAACGCCTCAAACCAGGCGTTATCCTAAAGAAAACCTAAAAACTCAGGAATTACTCTACTACTTGACACGAGTCAACGATTCAACAACCCTACAAAAATCCCGCTTTTTGCTCAATCGTCAGTCCGTCATCCTTAATCTTGAACAAAACCTCGTTTTTCCCACCCTCGGACCTGATGAGCACTTTTCCTTTCTTGAACGAAAAGGGTTCAACCAACAGCCTTGTTTCTCCGATAATCAGAAAACCACTCTGGACGGAAAGATCGAATTGCTTTGAACTGCCGCTGTTGTTGTACAGCGTCCAGGAATAACGATTGATTCCCTGAGGCAGCCGTTCGGGATCCCTGCTCACCAAAAATGATACTTCAGGCCTCGCATATACCATAATGGCAAGAATCAATCCTGAAAGAAATGTCGCTGCTCCAAGCCAATACGATTTGGGACGAAGGATGTTACCACTGTATCCTGGGAAGGGTTTCATATTCCTTTTTTCCGTCACTGCGGCGCAGGCGTCGATGCATTCTGCACAGGCGATACAGTCGGTTTTCAATCCTTCTTTTATATCGATATCCACCGGACAGGCTTTGACGCAATCATCACATTTCATACATTCGCTCTCCCTTGCCCTGTCATATTCGATCACAAGAGTATTCTTATCGAAAAGCGCATTCTGCATCATCGCATAAGGACAGATAGTGGTGCAGAACCTGCGTCCCATAAAGACAAGTTCCGCATAGATCACTCCCCATTGTACGAGAAAAAAACCGGTAATGACGGCATCGGAAAACAGCGACTGCATCGTTTTCAGCGGAGGCACGAAATACCAGAGTACGGTTAACGATACCATCGCAGAAAACGGCAGAAGCACAATGCGCTGAACCGTTTCCACCGGTAATCCTCTGAAAATTCTCGCAATACGTATCTACAGGTCGAGAAGAACAGTCTGCGGACAAAGCCAGCCGCACCAGACACGCCCGAATACAGCCGTTACCGACGTGATGAAAAGAAGGAAAAAAAGAATCGCGAAAAGGACCAGATAGAGTTCATTTACCCAGATAACCGAACCGAAAAAGTAAAGTTTCAGCTCCGCAATATCGAAACGCAGAGCGCTCTGCCCGTTTATAACAAGAAAAGGCAAGCCGGTAACGAAAATGGCCTGCAGAATCTCAACCGCCTATCTGTATTTGCGCCACAAAACGTTCTTTTACTTCCTGAGGGTTTCAAGAAAGGCTATCAGTTTACGTATTTTGGTATCGTTGAGCTGCTGCTTGAAAGGAGGCATTCCGCCTTCTCGTCCTTCCGCGATCGATTCATACAGATCTTTTTCTGAGGTGCCGAATTTGAGATCACCGGTGAGATTGCTACCGATTCCACCTGTTCCATCAGCATTGTGACAAACTGCACAGCTCGAAGCATAGATTTCCCCCCCCTCTGTAATAGCAACTTCATCTCCGCGGTAAGATGCTTTTGCTTCACGTTGCACATCGGTTAACAAAGCTTGAGCTTCCGATACCCTTTTTTCAAAAATTTTATAATACGACCACCCGGAAATGCCAGGCGTATACAGAACGACGTACACAACAACAAAAACAATGCAAAAAACAAAAAAAGCGGTCATACCCCTTGGCACCTTATTATTGCTTTCCGTCGGATTGTCATGATCGTTCATGGAAACCTCCTGTGCTGATTTTAGCGGCCCTCATCATCATCCAGCATTCTGTGTTTCGGAGCCTCAACCTCTTTTTTACGCCGTGGGTTATAGTAATAGATTATGATAAATACCAAGACAACAACCAGTGAAATCGTGAAGAGAATGTATGCCAATACCGCAAAATTCACTTTTCTGCCTCCAGTTTTTTTACATCCCTGCCCAGTTTTTGCATATACGCTATGATCGCATCCATCTCTGTCAGCTCAGCCTGCAACCCTTCAGGGGTAACTTCCTCTCTTGCTTCTTTTGAGTCATAAGAGTGATCGGTGACTTTTGCTTTATACTCTTCTATCTGAAGAGCAACTTCTTCCGGAGTATACCCATAGCCGAGAATTGAAATTTTTTTTACGGTGTAACGGGTATCCAGCTTGTTTTCCGCCAACCACGCATAGGGCGGCATGTTCGATTTTTCAAACATGCTTTGTGGGCGTTGCATATGCTTGTAATGCCATGAATCCGGATATTTCCCCCCCACCCGGTTAAGATCAGGTCCTGTGCGACGAGATCCCCAGAGAAACGGACGATCGTAGGCGAACTCCTCCGGCTTGGAGTATTCCCCGTATCGCAGCACTTCTGTTCTGAGTGGACGAACAGTCTGGGTATGACAGTTGTTACAGCCTTCGCGTATGTAGATATCCCTGCCTTCAAGCTCAATGGCGGTGTAAGGAGTGACATAGTCGCTCACCGGCTGCGTCGACGGCATGAGTAACGGTATGAAAACCGTGACCACCGTACCAACGAGAATCACTACAGCCGAAAGGATGGCAAAAACAGCCGGTTTTGAATAAACACTCATCTACATGCCCTCCTTTTTCTGTTCATAGGCTTTTTGTGGCGTTCTTATCGTCATGAAAATGTTCCACGCAAACAGAATGATGCCCATAAAGTAAACAATGCCCGCTGCGAACCGGATTTTATAGTAGGGATAAAGCGAAGCAATGGAGTCGAGGAAACTATACGTCAGTGAACCGTCTGCATCGGTAGCTTTCCACATGGCGCCCTGCTGAATACCAGCAATCCACATGGTAATCGTCCAGATGAGTTGACCGACAAGAATAAGCCAGAAGTGAACGTTGGCAATCCTGATACTGTATAAACCGGTTCCGGTGATTTTTGGGATCATGTAATAAAAAGCCGCCGAAATAGTCATGGTCACCCAGCCCATTGTTCCCATATGCACATGGCCGATAACCCAGTCGGTATAATGAAAGAAAGCATTCAGCGTTCTCAGTCCCTGAACCGGTCCCTGTATGGTCTGTAAACCGTAAAAAGTGATACCGACAATAAAAAACTTCACGAGGTAGTTGGAGCGCATCTGTTCCCAATTTCCCCGGAGCGTATAGTATCCGTTGACCACGGAACCCCAGGACGGGGCTATCAGGAAAATGCTGAATGCAATGGCAACAGTCTGAATCCATTCAGGCAACGGTGTCAGCATGAGATGGTGCGCACCCGTCCAGAGATAAGCAAAAATCAGCGACCAGAAAGAGATAATCGACAAACGGTGACTGAAAAGAGGAAGCCCGGATGAGACCGGCAGGAAGTAGTAGAACATTGCAAGAATCGGAACGGTAAAAATAAAACCGACGATATTGTGGCCGTACCACCACTGCACATTTGCATCGTTCACACCTGCATAGAGCGAATAGGATTTGAACCAGTTTACCGGTACCTCGAGGTTGTTGACAATATATAGGATGGCAATCGTTACGGTCATGGCAATGATGTACCACAGCGAAACATACATCTGCTTTTCCTGTCTTTTCGCCAGCGTTGCGAAAACATTGACCGCAAAAACCACCCACATGACTACCACTGCGATATCCAGCGGCCATTCGAGTTCTGCATACTCTTTGGTTGTGTTCATCCCTGCAAAAAGACTCAGTGCAGCTAACGCAATGATGATATTGAATAAGTAGAGGTGTACTTTGGCTAAACCGGGAAAAGCAAGCGGTGTTCGCGTAAGTTTTTGAAGAATATAGTAGGTGGTGGCAAAAATACCGGCCAAACCAAAGCCAAGCCCCAAACCGTTGGTATGCACGACCCTCAAACGCCCGAAACTCAGCCATGGAGTAAGATTGAGTGCCGGATTGAACATTTCAAAAGCTATCCAGAGACCCACAATCAAACCGACTATCAGCCAGAATAACGCAGAAAACGTAAATCCGCGTACAATTTGGTAATCATAACCGCTTTCTTTCATACCGGTCTCTCCAAAGTCATGTTAGATAGTTGGCGATAAGTCTCTTTTGAACTCTTTTGAAAAACCCCAATACATCGGTTTTGGAAGATCGAAATAGAATCACATATCTTTACTCAAACATCCTTTCTGTTTATTTTATCCATGAGCTTATGCCTTTTAGAGTGACAATCAACATTTGCAGGACCTTCGACACTACAGCTTCTTCCGAAACGGTTTTCAATCTTCTTTCCGACGTTGCAAAATCAGGTTCTTTTTTCCCAAAAGTCGAGAAACTGGCTGACCTTGGCGACAATATCTGGCAGTGGGAAATGGAACGTATCGGCATTGGAGAACATACGCTACAACAATCCATCTATGCCTGCAAATACAAAGCTTATCAAGAACGAAAAACAGTCACCTGGACACCTGTCAAAGAAATCGGCAACGCTATTGTCAGCGGAAAATGGGAAATCATCCCAATACAACAAGGAAGCAAAGCAACATTGCAATCTCTCGGCACTATTACCGTTAACATGCCCGGTTTCCTGGAATTGTTTCTTTCCCCGTTGATAAGGTTAGAGTTTGAAAGCCTTGTCGATCAGTACATAACGAACCTTGCAAAGGAATTTGAACAACCTGGAAACCCCAGCCCTCCTTCTACTCTCCCAGAGACTTGATCACCTCTGCTCGAATATGTTCATAGGGCAACGCACCTGTCGCTCTCCATTTGATCATACCTTTGTCAAAGAGCATTAAGGCAGGAATACCTTGTACCTGATATTTTGCAGCTACTTCCGGTTGCTCATCAACGTTGATTTTTACAACAGTCAATGTTTCATGAAACTCTTCGGCAAGCCTTTTGATCATGGGTGAAACGGTAGTACACGGCCCGCACCATGCTGCCCAGAAATCTACAAAAACCGGTTTTTTGCTTTCCTGTATAAGCTGATCAAATGATTTTTTTGCCATAACCCAAAGTATTGTTGCAGATTGTGTGTGCCATTTTTGAGGTTATAATACTTTTTTTCGCAAATTCATTCCCGAAGCCAACTACTCTTCGACATAATCCCCTCTTAAAATCGATGCATTATAGCTATCGAAGCTATTGTGGACACCTCTATTAATTGTCATGAGCGATTCAAATGCAAGGCGAACGGAACGCAGAAACTGAGTGTACGTAGAGTACATGAAGATTTCGAACACCGCCCAACGATGCAATTGAACTGCCGAATAAATAAGCAGAGGTGTCTTTAGTATTTCCTCGGAACTGAAACTTATAAACTGAGGCACAAGTTTACTCTTCGTAAACAACTATCATGAAAATTCAGATTGGTTCTTCTTTCAGTAACCCTCAATCAAAACACACGATCGACCCCACAAGATACTCTTTTTTTACCTCGTTTTTTTTACTTTACGAATGATGAATGATATTCTACAGAAACCCAGAAAAGTTTACGTTACACGAACCATCGAGTTCAACGCTGCTCACCGGTTGTACAGCACTGACCTTTCTGACGATGAAAACCGTGAAATCTACGGCAAATGCAGCAATACCTATGGTCATGGTCATAACTATGAACTTGAAATAACTGTTAGCGGATTTGTCGACCGTACTACTGGATTTCTGCTCGACATGAAAGAGTTGAAAAAAATCCTCGAAAAAGAGATCATGAACCGGTTCGATCACAAACATCTCAACTTCGATGTTGAAGAACTCAGAGACACGGTTCCGAGTACCGAAATACTTGCCGTTACGGTATGGGACATTTTAACAACAGCATTGCAAAGCTATATTAACAAGGGAATAACCCTTCACGAAGTCAAAATCCATGAAACAAGAAAAAACTCCGTCAGATACCTTGGTGAATGAACCTCCATCATATTCCGGATACAGCTCATGCGCCGATGATGAGTGTTTCGACGATATTCGTAACATCGATACAGAAGCCATTTCCGGTATATCCAACGCAGTCTACAGCATGATTGAAGGCATCGGAGAAGATCCCGAACGGGAAGGGCTCTTGAAAACACCGGAAAGAGTAGCACGAGCAATGCGTTTCCTTACAAAAGGTTACCGGCAGAACCCGGTAGAGATGCTGCAAAAAGCTGTCTTTACTGAATCTTATGATGAAATGGTGCTTGTCAAGGATATTGAACTTTTTTCAATGTGCGAACATCACATGCTGCCATTCTTCGGGAAGGCTCATGTCGCTTATATTCCGAATGGAAAAATAGTCGGCATTTCCAAACTTGCGCGGGTTGTCGAGGTGTATGCACGCCGCCTGCAGGTACAGGAACGCCTCACACAACAGGTAAGAGATATCATTCAGGATGTCCTGAATCCAAGAGGTGTAGGTGTTGTCATCGAGGCAAAACATATGTGTATGGTTATGAGAGGAGTCGAAAAGCAGAATTCAACCACAACAACCTCTGCCATGTCAGGAGAGTTTCTTTCTTCTCAGTCAACGAGAAGCGAGTTTCTGCGTTTGATCAACCGCTGAGAACGCTGTTGAGCATCTTCTTTCCTTCATCAACAGCTTCCACAAGCAGTTTTTCAACACCTTCGCTTATCCCGCTGCCGAGACGAAGATCTCTCGGCGGCACTCCTATCAAAACAACCTTTTGCGGCACTTTACCATGAAGGCTCGCAATAGAGAGAAGTTCGCTGAGTCCCATCTGGTGTGATGACATTTTACGATGGATAAACGCAGGCAATTCATCATCGGCATAGACATAAACCCGCTTGTCGAAATCGGAAGGAATTATAGCATCATAAATCAGGACCATATCAGCCGACTCGATATAGTCAAGCAGGTATATACCTTGTGTTCCTCCATCGATGAACTGAACACTATCGGTTAATTCCGGACACTCCTTTTCGAGTCGCCTGACCGCTTCTACCCCGAATCCCTCGTCACCAAACAGAATATTGCCGAGACCGACGACATTGATTTTTTTCATATGGGACTTCTCAGGTAAATAATAGGATAATTAGTCATGCCGCACAATGTGCGGCCTCCATGCAAAATTTCAATAGTTGCCGTGGATCTCTGGGTAAGACCTGTGAAAAAATTGTTTTGGGTTTCACAGGCCAGGCCCGAAAATGGCAGAAAGAAAAGATGATTTGACCGATTACTGTTAAAACCATTGCTCTCCTTAATCTAATGACGGTTCGTCCTCCACTTTGTGCTTATACCCTGTAATTATCGATGACGTAACACTGGTATTATCCACGACATCGTGGCGAAAAACAGCATACAGATGAAGGATAACGTAAAATGGAAAAATCCAGGCTACACTGTGATGAACAATGTGCAGGTTATAACTGCTGCCGAACAAGGGAATCAGCCAGCCAAACAGGGTATCGGTAAACCCTCCGGGATTGTTCTCCCCATACATCGCAAGACCGGTAACGATCATGAAAAGCGACCCAAGAAAAATGAAAATGAAATAGGACATTGCAGCTACCGGGTTATGGCCGATATATCTCGGTTCGTCCGATCGTAAGAAAAGATAAGAGGCCATCTGTTCTCTGAAAGGCTTACCCCACCATTTCGGCGACCATGGCCTGAAACCGGCAAAACGTGCATACTTATCATGCCCGAACAGCGCCCAGTACATGCGGAAAAGATAATTCGCAATAAAGATAAATGCCGCTGCAAAGTGCACGAAACGAAATATGGACATCTGCTTGAACCAAACCGCCTCACCGATGGGGGGATTGAGATACGGAGAGGCGATGTAAAGGCCTGATACAAGCAAAACTGTAATGCAAAGGGCATTGATCCAGTGATACATCCTTACCGGTAACTTCCATACATATATTTCCTCGATAATTCTGCCCATGATTCCCTCCCTCTAAACGATGGTGACCTTGGTTATTTCTTTTCCGTTCATGTCAAAAACATGAGAAGCACAAGCAAGACACGGATCGAAAGAATGAACAGTTCTGAGTATTTCAAGAGGCTGTTCTGGATCAGCCATAGGTGTTCCGGCGAGAGCCGATTCGTAAGCGCCGACAGCTCCGTTTGCATCACGCGGTGAAGCGTTCCATGTTGAAGGAACAACAATCTGGTAATCCTCTATCTTGCCGTCTTTTATATGAATCCAATGCCCAAGCGCACCACGTGGGGCTTCTGTATATCCAAACCCTTTAGCTTCTTTCGGCCAACGAGACGGATCCCACAACTCAGTATTTGCAGTTCTCAGATCACCTGTCTTGACATTGTCGACAAGTTGATTGTAGTAATGCATCATAAACCCGGCGGTCTGAAGGCACTCGATACCACGTGCAGCCGTTCTTCCCAGTGTGGAAAACAAGGCTTCCGGACCAACCTCGAGCTTGCCGAGAACCATGTCAACGGTCTCCGTGATCATTGGATCACCTTTTGCATAGGCCAACAAAACTCTTGCAAGCGGCCCAACCTCCATAGGGTTGTCTTTCCACCGAGGGGTTTTCAGCCAGCTGTATTTCTTGTCTGTATCGAGATATTCAAACGGAGGTTTAGGACCGGTATACTTAGGATTTGTCTCCCCTTCCCAGGGATGAAGCCCCTTGTCATCTCCATTGCTGTAGGTGTACCAACTATGGCTTACCTCTTCGGTAACCTGGTTCAGATCCCGGGGATCAACCTCGTAAATCGTCGATAGGTCCTTGTTGAGAATCGCACCTTTCGGCCATAACAGTGACGCTGCATCATCGACACTTTTTTCTGGAAAATCCCCATAGCAGAGGTAGTTGCCAAGCCCGCCCCCGTAAAGCCAGTCCTTGTAAAAACCGGCAATAGCGATCAGATCAGGAATATAGACCTGCTCGATAAAAACCTTTGTATCCTCAATGATCTTCTTTACCATGCTGAGGATCTCGATATTGATCGCCGTATTCCTGTTAGGGTCGATTGCGCAGGCCATGCCGCCGACAAGATAGTTCGGGTGTGGATTCTTTCCCCCAAAAACGGTATGGATCTTGACAATCTCTTTCTGAAAATCAAGCGCCTCGAGATAATGAGCAACAGCTATAAGGTTGACCTCAGGTGGCAACTTGTAGGCCGGATGTCCCCAATATCCGTTGGAAAAAATCCCCAACTGCCCGCTTTCGACAAAACCGGTAAGTTTCTGTTGCAGGTCTTTGAAATAGCCGGGTGAAGACTTGGGCCAGGAGGAAAGGCTCTGTGCTATACGGGATGCTTCTTTGGGATCGGCCTTGAGCGCACTGACAACATCAACCCAATCCAGGGCGTGGAGATGATAAAAATGCACCAGATGATCCTGGGTCTGCTGGGTAGCGTTCATGAGGTTCCTGATAATCCTTGCATTCCTGGGTATTTCTATACCAAGGGCATCTTCCACGCACCTGACCGACGCAAGCGCATGAACCGTCGTACAGACACCACAGATACGCTCTGCAAAAGCCCAGGCATCACGGGGGTCCCGGCCTTTGAGTATAATTTCAATACCACGCCACATGGTACCGCTGCTGTAAGCATCTTCAATGACATTGTTATCCCCGAGTTTTGCCTCTATACGCAAATGTCCCTCAATTCTGGGAATTGGATCGACAACGATTTTTTTCGCCATAATACGTTTCTCCTGTTACTTGCGAACACAACGATTCATGTTTTCCGTGACTCGATCTCCTTACCCCTCGAGTTGATCGTTCTCATCACCTGTTTTTTTCTTTCTTATTGCCGTTACAGCAGCATGAGCCGCCGCACCTGCTGCAGCTGCGCCAACGGCTACGACGCCAATCTTGTCGGCATTCATATCGGTACCGAGAAACGATACATCGGCAAGCCTTGTATAAAACGGTCCATCATCCCAGTACCCTGGTGCTGCACAGCCAAAACAAGGATGCCCTGAACCGATCGGGAAGCTGATTCCTTCATTCCATTCTGTTTTCGAACAGGCATTGTACGTTGTCGGTCCTTTACAACCCATTTTGTAAAGGCACCATCCCTTTCTTGTGGATTCATCATCGAAGTCCCTGACAAACATTCCTGCATCATAAAAAGCTCTGCGGTAACACTTGTCATGGATTCTTGTACCGTAGAAGGCTCTCGGCCGTCTCATCCGGTCAAGCTCGGGAAGAGTACCGAAGGTGTGATAATGTGTAATAACACCGGTCATTACTTCAGCGATAGGAGGACAACCGGGAACATTGACAAGCGGCTTGTCTGTGATAAGTTCCGAAACAGGAACGGCACCGGTAGGATTGGGGGCTGCATTCTGAACGCAACCAAACGTAGCACATGCACCCCACGCAATAACCGCAGCTGCATCAGCAGCTGTCTCTTTCAGAACGTTCAGATAAGAATCCCCGGCAACAAGACAGTAGACTCCGTCGTCCTTTGTAGGAGCATTTCCTTCACAGGCCAGAATGTACTTGCCCTTGTACTCTCTCATGATCTTTCTGCGCACCTCTTCCAACTGATGCCCCGCTGCTGCGCTCAACGTATCGTCATAATCGAGTGAAATCATATTTAAAATAATATCGGCCATGACAGGATGAGAAGACCTGATAAACGACTCCGTACAGCAGGTGCATTCAAGCCCATGAAGCCAGATAACCGGCGTTCTTGGATTTGTCTCCATAGCATGGATGATTTTTGGCAGAAGAGAAGGCGCAAGCCCCAGAGATACCGAGGTAAGTCCGCAGAACTTCAAAAAATCACGACGGCTTATCCCTCGTGATTTGAAAATCTCTGCATAAGTAGGTTGTTTATCCATTGAAACCTCCTGATTACCGAAACAGCACAAGAACAAACAGCACCGTTCGATATGTTGACATAAGACACCACTATTACTATGCAGCGCGTCATGATTACTTCATTGACCGGTGCAGAAAATCCTCATGTACCCTGTGTACACTCCGGTTTCAGCGTTCCGCATGCATCATACTCATGCCGCTCGCGACAATTTTTTGTGGAGCCCATAACTTCCGAAGAGATTATGAAACAAAACCAGAAGAAATTTAACAATTGTTTAAAACAAAACATAACAAACAACGCCTCTCTTTAATACACGCAAGCACTTTACTATTCATAACAAAACCAATAAAAAATTTAATTATTAAGGAAAAAACGGCTCAGCAAAACAATAATTAAACAAATAATCTTTTTACATTAAAATCACTCACAGCATTGATATTTTCACAGGAACTTCCATATCCTCTCAGGGCTTGTTAGAGTAAGTACCTTTGCGGACAAGGCAGTCCCCTCAACAAGAATCACTGCAAAACCGAGAAAAGATATGTCACCCCATAATGTTTTATCCCCTCGTCAAAAAGCCCTGCAAATCAATCTGGATGAGACCATCTATGGCAGTTTTGCAGAAATCGGTGCCGGTCAGGAAGTAGCGCGTCATTTCTTTCAGGCCGGAGGAGCTGCAGGTACCATTGCACGTACCATGTCAGCCTATGATATGATCATGTCCGATGCAATGTATGGAGAAACCGGCCGCTATGTAAGCGAAGAACGATTGATCAGCATGTTGAAGACAGAATGTTCAACGCTAATGCAACGCCTTGACCTCGAACGGGGAGAAAGCTCTCGTTTCTTCACCTATGCAAATACAGTAACCGCAAAAGGATACCGCGGTGCAGGAAATTACCATGGCTGGACCGGAATAAAATTCCAGCAAAACCCGGGAGAAGAACCGAGTCAGGTTGTTATCCATATCAAGCTTCTGGATAACCAAAACCTTTTCCAGCAGGAAGCTATCGGAACATTTGGTGTCAACCTGATCCACAGCTGTTATTACGCAAACGACAGCATGGAACACTTTGTTCGCTCTTTGATGGACAATCTTACAAACGAACGTATACTGATCGATGCAATCAAGGTTACCGGTCCGGCTTTTCGTCATATGGATGACCGCCTTCTGAGTCTCGAGCTGGTCAATAACTGCTTCACCGATGTCATTATGTTCAATGATAAGGGGAAAGTGGTGCAACATTCCGAAGAACTCTACAAGAAAAACATTGTTGCACTACGCGGCAGTTTCCGTCCGCCAACATTGTTAAACATGGAAATGCTTCAAAAAGGAGCGGAACAGTTCAGAAACAATCTGCCAGAAGATGAGGGAGAAAATATCATGACCCTCGCTGAAATCTCCATGAACCGGTTGATCGAGCGAGGATCTATCGACAGCGCAGACTTCCTGGCCCGTATCGATATGCTGACATCCATCAATCAGCCGGTACTGATTTCACACTTTCAGCATTTCCATACCTTAAGCCATTACTTGTCGGACGTCTGCAGGCGCCGTGTAGCATTTGCCGCGAGAGTCCACAATCTGCAGGATATTTTCGATGAAGAGAACTACAAAAATCTGGATGGAGGATTTCTGGAAGCGTTTGGAACGATGTTCGGCAAGAACACCCAGATTTATGTCTATCCGGAGAAAGCCGATGATGAAGATATGCTGCTTGCTTCAGACTCGGTCACTCTTTCAGCCCATGTAAAACCACTTATGGAATATTTTAAAAACCACAATTTCATTCAGGACATCAAAAACTTCAACCCGAACGTAGCAAACATCTGGTCACGTAAGGTTGTAGAAAAAATCGAGGCCGGTGATTCAACCTGGGAAGAAATGGTTCCCGCCTCAGTTGCCGAAGCGGTCAAAAAATCCAACCTCTTCCGCTCAAATTAAAAACGATAAAAAACAATTTTCACCAACCACCTATCGTTAACAGTTCTCTATTTCACTGGGCGCTCAGGTGGAAAGGACGGCTTTACTCCCGGGCCCCCATATGATGAAAACCATCAATACAACTGGTTGCCGAAGAGCGTAACCGCGAAATGGGCTAGATCGGACAATGGAGTGAAGAAAATACCGAAGTACAGTGTCAGCAGCATGAGACATGCCGTTACCAGCCTGGGAAGCAAACCGGTCTTGATGGTATCGGGAAGCGGTTGCTTCGATTCACGCAGGTACATGTTCAGCGGAATCAACATGTAGTAATACAGAGAAATAACGCTGGTAAGAATACCGATGAGAGCAAGCCAGACAAAAACCGAACCTTTTGCGAGAAGTGCAGAAAAAATCATCAGCTTTCCAATGAAACCTACAGTTGGTGGAAGCCCGACCAGAGAAATCAAAAACACGGTCATAGCCGCACCGGTAAGAGGCATTCTCCGGCCTAGACCACGATAGTCCTCGATGTTCTCGCTTCCGGTTTTGTTCGCGATAATAACAGCGACAAGAAAAGCGCCGAAATTCATGAAGAGATAGGAAAGCATGTAGAACAAGGTAGCCTGTGTTCCCAGTTCATCCATGACGATGATGCCCAGGAGAATGTAGCCAGCATGAGCGATCGAAGAGTATGCAAGCAATCTTTTGACATTTTTCTGCCAGAGAGCGACAACGTTACCGTAAATCATTGAAGCTACCGACAGGATCATCAGCAGCATCAGCCATTCGGAACCCGGTGTGAACGCAACTGCTTCGGTACCGTGAGGAACCGCCACATAGAAAAACCTGATAAGCAATGCAAATCCGGCTGCCTTGGAAGCGACAGACAGTAAAGCGGTAACCGGAATAGGTGCACCCTCGTATACGTCAGGGCTCCAGAAATGAAACGGGACTGCACCGACCTTGTATCCGATACCGGTAAGAATCATGATCGAAGCAATCATAAATGTTACCGGATCATACCCCCTCGCAATCAGTACGCTGCTGATTTCAGAGATATTGGTTTCCCCGGTAAGACCATAGAGTATTGAAAAGCCATAGATCATCAAGCCCGAAGATACTGCACCATAAACAAGGTATTTCAACGACGCTTCAGTTGAACGTTGTTCACGCTTCAAATAGCCGGTCAAAACGTACGCGGAAAAGCTGACAAGCTCCATCGAAACGAATATCATCACCAGATCTGTCGACGATGCCATCATCACCATACCTATCACCATGCCGACAACAAGAACATAATACTCCCCAACCCCTGAAGCCCGGTTGTTAAGCTCATCCGAGGACATCGAAAGAAAAACGGTCAGAATACCAGAAAGCACGAAAAAATACTTGAAAAAGATCGCGAACTCATCGATGACATACATACCGAAAAAGATCTCTTGCCCGGCCATTGTATGCTGCTGCCAAATAAACCAGAGACTACCAGCGAGGCCTACCAGTGATGTAATCGAAAGCAGATGATGCTTTTTCGGTCTGAAAATCAGATCGACCAGAATCAGCACAAGAAAAAGGGCTGACAAGTATATTTCGGGTAGATAATATGCTGCACTGGACTTCAGAGTCGTAATGATCGCCTGAATTTCAGCACCGGATGGTAGCTCGTACATATTATTGACGTGAATGTTCTAAAAAACGTTATTCGTAGTTGTTTATTCCGGCATCCTGTTTCTTCATTACAGCTTCCGCCCAAATCAGTTCAAAGCTGTCAATACGACCGGTGACAATACCTCGACAAGCTTGTTGATGCTTGTGGTTATCATACCGAGAACCGGCATCGGATAAATGCCGAGGAAAATGACAATGACCGTAAGAGGAACAAGCATGGCAAGCTCCCTTCCGTCAAGGTCGTTCTTGCCTTTCCAGTCATGGAAATGGATCTGATCGTTACCATCGGCATCCTTGTGCAGCTCGTAAACCGCATCGGGTCTCCGTTTTCCAAGAAACACCCTCTGCAGAGACCATAGCAGATAGACGGCACCGAACAGAATGCCCAATGCGGAAACAATAGCGACATACCTTATAAGCTCGGAACTGAACGCCCCGACAAAGACCAAAACCTCGGAGATAAACCCACTGAGCCCCGGAAGACCAAGCGATGCAAACCATGCAACGGTAACGATCCCGGCATAGACCGGCATGTAAGAGGCAAGACCGCCAAACTTTTCGATCTGGCGAGTATGTGCACGGTCATAGATAACACCGACAAGAAGAAAAAGCATCGCGGTAATGGTACCATGATTGAACATTTGATACAATGCACCGGTCATGCCTTCTGTATTGTTGGCTGCAAGCCCCAGCAGCACATATCCCATATGACTGATCGACGAGTACGCAACGAGTTTCTTGAGATCCGACTGTGCCAGTGCACAAAATGCACCGTAAAGAATATTGATCGCTCCGAACACAGCGATAACATAGAGTGATGCCTGAAACACCTCAGGGAAAAGTGGGAAGTTTATCCTCATCATACCGTAGGTACCGAGCTTCAGAAGGACACCTGCCAGAATCACCGAAATCGGTGTAGGCGCCTCGACGTGAGCATCCGGAAGCCAGGTATGGAACGGGAACATAGGCACCTTGATGGCAAAACCGATAAACAGCACAATGAATGCAGCATAACGCCACACAACACTTTCCGGTCCGAAAATAGAACCGGGAAGATAGTTCTCCTGACTTGCCATTGCAACGATGCTGAACGTATGATTACCGGTGGCAGGATCGATAACGCTGAAATACAGTCCGATCATGACCAGCAACATGAAAACGGAACCGAAAAGCGTATAAAGGAAAAACTTGATGGCTGCGTATTCCCTGTTCGGACCGCCCCAGATGCCGATGAGAAAATACATCGGCAGAAGCATGAGTTCCCAGAACACATAAAACAGAAAGAAGTCAAGGGCCACGAAACACCCCATCATCGCCGTGCTCAGAAGGTTGAACAGAATGAAGTAACCTTTCACCTGTTTCTGTATAGTCCAACTGGACAAAACAGCAATAATGGAAATGAGCGCGGTGAGAATAACCATCGTAATTGAAAGTCCGTCTACACCGAGGAAATACTCGATATTCAAAGTACCGAAGTTACCGAGGTCCAAAGTAATCCAGGTAAGCCTTTCGACAAACTGGAATGCACCATCGAGCGAACCGTCAGCAGCAGCGGTGATACCCGGAAGAGAGGGATCATAGCCTTGCCAGATGAGAACAGCGAGAACACCCTGTATGAGAGCTGCAAGCAATGTTACGATCCTGATGATCTGCTTTTGTGATGACGGCACTGCAAGAATTATCAGGCCGGCTATGATGGGCAGAAAAACAATTAAACTCAGCATCTTCAGTTATCTGTTAGTTTCAGATTAAATAAAAACCTCTCTTCGCCTATGAGCTAAGACATTACCTGTAAAAAGTAGTACACGATATATCCCGTAACGGCCACAAGGACCATGACAAGATAGGTCTGTACTTTTCCGGTCTGGATTTTTTTCATTGCCGCCCCTGATGTTTGAATGAAAAAGGCAGTGAAGTTTACCAGACCGTCAACAACATATCGGTCGAAATTACCGCTAGCGGTTCCTAACCTTCTCACCAATGCGCCAAGCCCGTTCACGATACCATCGACGATATTGCTGTCGAACCAGGCCAGCAGTTTCGATATGAGCAATGACCCTTTGATAAACGTCGCATCATATATTTCATCCCAGTACCACTTATTGAACGAATAGAGATACAGCGGTCTGATACGCTGCGCCGTTTTTTCCGGGTCGATGAACCTAAAAGCGTAAACAATCAAAGCAAGCCCTATGCCGAGCGCAACCATGATGCTCGAATACATGATGGCAGGATCATGGTTTTCATGCGTGGCATGAGCAATCGCCGCTTGGCGGGGATCACTGAAAACCGGCCCATGATGCTCTTCTCCCTGATGTCCGTCGTGTTCCGCATTATGTGAAACTGCATGCTCCTCAGCGGCAACATGGGCGGCTGTGGTTGAATGATCACTGCCCAGGTTCTCGTTATGCTCTGGATCAGGAGTGTTTTCAATAGCAGCGAGGTCCCCTATATGAAGATCCGCTTCTGGCTCTTCTATCCCGGGCTCATGCTGAACGTCCGATACTGGATGAGCACTCATGTTTTCACTCACCATGCCTGCGGTAACAACGGTTTCCGGAGTTTGCACCAGATGCATGAACCAGCCTTTGCCACCATCGAGAGGATCCGGAGAGTAAACCGCAAAAATCGATAAGGCTGCCAGAACAACGAGGGGCATTCTCATCGCCCATGGTACTTCATGAACCTCATGGTGACCGTGCTCATCATGTCCGTGATGGTCGTCATGTCCGCCGGCAGGCTTGAGATGAGTTCTGCTTTCTCCGAAGAATACCAGCCAAATCTGACGGCCCATGTAGAACGCCGTGAGCATTGCAGAGAAAAACCCGAGAATCGGTATCAGGTAGTATATGCCGCCACCTTCAACTTCAGCAAACCCAAGCGCACCGGCAAGAATGGCATCCTTGCTCATAAAACCGCTGGTAAGTGGCAGACCGGCAAGAGCAAGAGTTGCAAGAGTGAACGTTACAAAAGTCCATGGCATTTTCTTGCTCAGCCCCCCCATCCATCTCATGTCCTGCTCGTGATGCATCGCATGGATAATGGCGCCTGAACCGAGAAAGAGACATGCCTTGAAAAACGCATGGGTAAGAAGGTGGAAAAGAGCTGCGGAGTAGGCGCCGACACCCAGTCCGAGGACCATATATCCAAGCTGTGAAACCGTCGAGTATGCCAGAACGCGCTTGATATCATGCTGTGTAATGGCAATCGTGGCTGCCATAAAAGCGGTAATTGCACCGATGAATGCTATGACATGGAGTGCATCCACCGTGAGAATAACAAAGATCCTCGCAACGAAATACACGCCGGCTGCAACCATGGTTGCAGCATGAATAAGAGCTGAGACCGGAGTCGGGCCTTCCATCGCATCGGGAAGCCAGACATGCAGCGGAAACTGTGCAGATTTACCGACACATCCCATGAAAAGAAGAATACCGGCAGCTGTCAGCCAGGCCTGGGACATGTGAAAATCACCGGCCTTGATATGTTCGTAAATCTCTTCGTATCCGAATGTATGAAACTGTGAATAGAGAATAAGAATACCCAGCAACATACCGATATCACCCACACGGTTGGTGAGAAATGCCTTCTTCTGAGCATCTGCCGCACTGTCTTTTTCAAAAAAGAAACCAATAAGCAGATAAGAGGATAGTCCGACAAGTTCCCAGAAAATATAGATGGAAAACAGGCTGTCCGAAAGCACGATGCCGAGCATCGAAAAAGTGAAGATACCGAGATATGCGAAGTAACGTCCGTAATATTTATCTCCGGTCATATAACCGGTTGAATAAATGTGCACAAGCAAACTGATAAGCGAAACCATCGCAAGCATGATTGCCGTCAGGTTATCGATCAGTATCCCCATTTTGATTTTTAAGGGGCCAACTCCCGGCACATTCCCAAAATCGATCCAGTTAAAATTCCAGGTAAGTTTGAATGCAGGATCGTAACCGACGACAATGACATTCCAAAAAATCCATGCGGAAATGGCAAATGTCGCCCCGAGCATACCAACAGCCAAAAAGTCACCGTTTCGCGGCAAACGTCGATTGAAAAATATCAACAGTACAAACGAAAGCAGCGGAAGCAGCAGTACGATTATTGATAACTGGATTAGGTTGTGCATATCTTTTTAGGCTTTACAGAAAAACAATAGAACCAGATTCCCTTGTTATAACTTACTCTTTCAGTGAATCAATACTGGATAAGTCCACAGTATTGAACGTTTTATAAATATTGATGACAATCGCCAAAGCAATTGCAGCCTCCGCCGCAGCAAGAACAATCACAAAGAGACTGAACATAACGCCTTCCATTCCTCCATTGTATTTGGAAAAAGCAAGCAGATTGATGTTAGCCGCATTAAGGATCAATTCAACTCCCATAAGCACGACAATGGCATTCTTGCGGGTAACGATTGCGAACAGACCCAGCCCGAAAAGTATTGCCGATATGACGAGATAGTGATTAAGCCCTATTGTGTTGAAAAAATCCATGAGAATCTACTTTTCATTCATTTTTCGGGGATTATCGAACCTGGCAAGAAATGCTGCTCCGATAAGAGCGAGTAGCAGGAGAATCGAAGCCATTTCAAAAGGTAGAACATATCGTGACATGGTTTCGAAACCGATCTTTTCCACGACACTTCCCTGCAACTGGTCAACCGTTGTGTACCAGTCCGCTCTTGTCAAAAAGGTATAGATAAGCCCACCTGTTATGGTAATCAGCAAAAGAATACCGGGCACAACGTTGAGAACCTCGGTCTTCAGGTTGGTCACCATGATCTTGTTGGTGAACATGACACCGAAAAGCAGCAGCACCAGAATCCCCCCGACATACACGATGATCTGGGTCACAGCAATAAAATCGGCACTGAGAAAAACATAAAGAGCCGCCACGCCGAAAAAAGTAAACAGCAGAGAAAATGCCGAGTAGACGACATTTTTTGAAAAAACCACAAAAGCAGCTGAAAAGACCGTTATTGCGGCGAACAAATAAAAAATTACAGTATAGGTCGTATTCGTCATGTGTTATACACCCATTAGTGTTTAAACTGTGCCTATGAAGAACCTTTTTCAGGTTCAGATTTCGGTGCAGGTTTCGGCTTGGGCTTCGGCTTCGGTGCCGGTGCCGCTTTTTTCTCTTCTTCGAGCTTCTTGCGTTTCGCTTCGGCTTCCAGTTTTGTCAGGTTACCGAAATGATAGATCATGTCTTCCCGTCTGAATACGGAAAAATCGCTTACTTGTGTATGATAAAGACATTCAGTAGGGCAAACGGCAGAGCAGATACCGCATGTCATACACTGTGCGACATCGATATCGAAAACAGGTACCCAGAACCGCTTTTGCTGACCACCCGAAGTTTTACCGCAAACAGCAAGATCATCCTTGGTTACCTTGATGGTCTCGATGGTAATACAATCGATCGGGCATGCCCGTGCACATTGGTTGCATCCAATGCAGTCATCGATCTCGTTGTAGAGCCTGTAATGACCTATTTTGGGAGTTGGAACCGCTTCTCTCGGATATTGGAGTGTCACCAGACCATCAACCTGATTGAAGTAGTTTTCTTCATCGATACCGGCATCGCCTTTACGCCTGACTGCATTGAAAAAATGGCGCAGGGTGATCCCCATACCGGTGAGAATGGTTGTGATACTGCTGCCTATATCCCTGAAATACTCACTCATGTTTATCTCTGAATCCTATTTGACATAAATCTCCCAGACTGCAATCAGCACAAATGCCACAAAAGCGAACGGTGTGAGCACTTTCCAGCAAAGATGCATGAGCTGATCTACTCTGAGCCTTGGAAGCGTCCACCTCAACCACATCTGGATGAAGATGAAAAAGAACCCCTTCATCACGATCCAGAACGCCCCCCAGACAGGGCCGGTCGTCCAGTCATTGAGCAACAGAGGACCGATATTCGGCAACGGTGAATTCCAGCCACCGAGAAAAACGATCGAAATGATCGCTGACACCATGAACATGCTGGCGTACTCCGCAAGAAAAATAACGGCAAATTTCATCCCTGTATACTCGGTGAAATACCCGGCCACAAGCTCTGATTCAGCTTCGGGAATATCGAATGGAGCACGATTCGTTTCTGCAAGCGATGCGATGAAATAAATAATGAACGGCAGCCATGCGATAGGGTTCTGAAACAAAAAGAAGTGCAGAAAACCGTACTCACCCTGCTGAAGCAGGTTGAATTGCTGCATGCTCAATGTACCGGCCATCATGGCACCGCATAAAATGGCGATTGCCGCCGGAATCTCGTAACTGACAATCTGGGCGACACTGCGGATAGCACCGTAAAGCGCCCATTTGTTGTTGGAACCCCAACCTGCTGCCAGAATACCGACAACCTCCAGAGCGACAATACCTATTGCATAGAACAACCCGACATTCAGATCGGCACCGATGAAAGAAGGCCCGAAAGGCAAAACCGCAAAAGCGAGAAAAGAGCCGACAAACAACACGCCCGGCCCGATCACAAACAAAAACTTGTCCGCCGACTTGTTGACGATATCCTCTTTCTGGAGCAGTTTGAGAATATCGGCAAGTGTCTGTAAGATTCCCCATTTACCGACTTCCATCGGGCCGAGCCGGTCCTGCATGAACGCCGATATCTTTCGCTCTCCGTACACACCATAGGTAAGTGCGTAAATCGCTATAAATACGAGCGGCACAGCAGCTATGATGAGAAGCCCGAGAGGCAGTCCGAACAGATACAGTTCGGAAAGAGCATCGGACCAGGCATTAAGGCTTGTACTCATAACAAAAGGAAAACTGTTTGGCAGAAAGGATCCGGTACTCATCGGTCAACCTCCCCGAGCACAATATCGATGCTTCCTATGATTGAGACGAGATCCGGAATAAGCTGCCCGAGAGAAAGCTCTTTCATGGCAGACAGATTGACGTAACAGGATGAACGGGCCTTGCAGCGAAGTGGTTTGGTGGATTTTCCATCACTCTGGATATAGAATCCAAGTTCACCACGCGGATTTTCAGCACGGCCATAGACTTCACCTGCCTTTGGCCTGATGCGTTTCGGAATGGCCGCTCTCGGATCAAAACCCTCCTCCTCAGGCATCTTTTCAAGGCACTGCTCGATGATGTTGATACTCTCTTCCATCTCCATCGCCCTGACAAGGTGGCGGGAAAGACAGTCACCGATGTCCGAAAATTTGCCGTCAGGCACACAAACCTTGAAATCGAGTTCGGGATAAACGGAATACCCGTCCTCTCTTCTGAGATCCCATTCTACGGCTGAACCTCGCAGCATGGGACCCGACCAGCCATAGTTGATCGCAACATCCGCAGGCATTATACCGATGCCTTTCGTGCGTTTAACAAAAATCTCGTTTTCAGTCAGGAGCTTCTGCAATTCGACAGCTTTCGGCCTGAAATAGGTCACGAACTCAAGCGCGCGCTTTTTGAATCCCTGGGGAAAATCGTGAGCGACTCCACCGATCAAAATGTAGTTGTACAACATTCTCGCACCGGAAGCCCATTCGAGAAGGTTCAGAATATGTTCCCGGTCACGGAAACAGAACAGAAACGGTGTGAACGCGCCAAGGTCGATAGCATAGGTGCCGATAGCGACAAGATGAGAAGCAATCCTGTTGAACTCCGAAACAATGACGCGGATAAACTCGACACGCCTCGGAATCTCGATATCGAGAAGCTTTTCAACGGCAATGCAGAAAGCAAAATCATTGTTCATCGATGCCAGATAGTCCATGCGGTCGACAAACGGCACAATTCCCGGATAATCCACCATTTCCGCATGTTTCTCGAAACAGCGGTGCAGATACCCCAAATAAGGTTCTGCCTCTATAACAACCTCTCCATCCGTCTTACATTCAAGCCGAAGCACACCGTGCGTTGAAGGGTGCTGGGGACCCATATTGAGGATCATCTCCTCGCTCGAGAGGTCCTTTTCGATTATCACCCGGTTGTCACCTTTCGGTGTAACCCTGACTGATGAATGTTCCGCCTTTCCCAACTCCTGCATCTGTAATGCTTTTACAATTAATACGTCTGCTTCGTTTCGTTAATCCGGTACTTTGATTCCGTGATATGTCTCCTGAACCTGATAGTCCTTTCGAAGAGGGTAACCCTCCCAATCTTCCGGGCAGAGGATCCGTCTGAGATCCGGATGACCGCTGAATATCATACCGTACATGTCAAACGCCTCCCTTTCATGCCAGTCAGCTGTTTTCCATACTTTCGAGACAGAGGGGATAGTCCCTCCGTTACGATCGCATTTGACTTTTACGGCGATTTTGTGACCATGCTGTCCCAGCGACTCGAGGTTGCAGACGATACCCAGCTTTCCTTCTTCCGGATAATCCACCCCTGAAAGGCATGCCATATAATTGAAACGCAGGCTCGGGTCGTCACGCATAAAAAGAGCGATATTCCTCCAAAGTTCCACCTGTTCTATTTCGAAAAACGGCATGTAAGGATTGTCATCCAGCTCGGAGACAGCGTTTCCGAATTTCTCCCGGACAACCTGCCATGCTGCTTTCGCGGCAACGACCTCGGGTGACTCCACTGTATTTTCCTGACTCTCTCCCATCGGGAACCTTGCTTGAATTTGTGTTATGAAGCTTTGACGCCTTTGCGTGCTTCCTGAATAAGCTGACCCGGATCGATACTTTTTTCCTCGAGTTTTTTCAATGCTTCTGCACGTGAAATGCCGATCTGTTCCATGCGAATCAGTTCCTGGACTTTCATCAGTCCTCCTATAAGAGATTCGGGCCTCGGCGGACAACCTGGGACATAGACATCTACCGGAATAATCCTGTCCACACCTTTGAGCACATGATAGCCGTGCTTCCAGTAAGGGCCGCCGCAATTCGAGCAGCTCCCCATCGAGAGAACATATCGGGGTTCGGGCATCTGTTCATAGAGACGAACCACCCTTTCGGCCATCTTCATGGTAACCGTTCCGGCAACAATCATGAGATCCGACTGGCGAGGAGAGGCCCTGGGAAAAATACCGAACCGTTCGAGGTCATAGTTGGAAGCATTTGTCGCCATCATCTCGATAGCACAGCAAGCCAGTCCGAACCCCATCGGCCAGAGAGAAGACAGACGAGCCCAGTTCATGACATTGTCGACCGATGTCACCAGGACATTGTGCTTCGATATATTTGCATCAAGTAATCCCATATCCTCTTATACTTATAGTTTTTTCCGCATCAGGATATCACCGGCCTTCCTCTTTGTCGTCAACAACCGGCATTTTCGGAATATTCGGGGTGGGCCTGACCCAGTCCAAGTCACCTTTAACCCATGCGTACACCAGACCGATAATCAGAATACCCGCAAAAACAAGCGCCTCGATCAGGGCAAATGCCCCAAGCTGCTTGAAAACCGTAGCCCAAGGGAAAAGAAACACCACCTCAACATCGAAAATGATGAAGATCAGGGCAACGACGTAGAAACGTATATTGAATTTTATCCAGGCAGAACCTACAGCTTCTTCACCACACTCGTATATTGCAAGCTTTTCAGGATTGGGTCTGCTGGGGCGTAAAAGGCGGGCGGTCAGATAACCTCCGATAACAAAAATGATACCGAGGAGAAGAAAAACAAAAACGGTGCCGAAATCACTCAACGTTTGGTCCATAAGAATATATTTTACGTTGATATCTCTGGCTCATGAGACTCTTTTAACAAGCTTTTAACAAGTGCGCCCAATATAAACAAAATTGTTGTTGAAACCACAAAAAAAGACAAGAAGAAAACTTTTTCCCACCCCTGCCATAACACGAAACAACCTAAATAAAGAAAAAAATGAAAGAAAAAAACCAAACAAAGAAAGGCAAAAACTACTTTTCACCAAATATTCTTTCACTCAGCAAGACAAGGTAGCGGAAAGCAAAAAAAATTAACAATAGTGACAAACCGATAACCAAAGAGTGTTCAAGCCAGGCAATTCCGATAAACATTGCGAACAACTTTCCGAGAGTCACAGAAAGAAACAGCCACAGTATGGGAAACCATGCTATAGCAAAGACAATCTGAAGCCCTGTTTTCATCAGTTGCTTTCTTTTATAACCTTCTTTCATTTCAGGTTTCATCAAAAAATAGCCCTCCGATTTGCGATGCCAGGGCAGGGTCGAGCTCCTTCAATATCATATGCTGCCTCCTCAGACCCTTGAAATCGCCCTGAGAGAGACAGTACATTGCCATCTTGCAATGCGGTTCAGCTCCATCCGGCTCGAGTTCAAGTGCTTTCTCGATCGCAGCTTTAGCCTTGCCATATTCACCCATGTCGATATAAACATCTCCGAGAAGACAATAGGCATCAACATACGAAGGATCTATATCAAGAGCCCTTTCCAGCGTACTGACAGCCGCATCCTCTTTTCCCATGGTTAACTGCACGAATCCCAGATTCTTGTATGCATGAAGAAAATCCCTGTCGAGCGCGACTGCACGAAGAAAATCCTGACCTGCCTGACGATAGTTGCCTGTTGACATATGGGCAACCCCTCTTGAATACAGAACATTGACGTTCCGGTAATCTTTTTCCAGCAGTCCGTCAAGAACACCAACAGCCTCGGAATACCTGCCAGCACCGATATACGCCAAAGCAAGTTCATACTGCTTTCCATTATCACCCGGATCAATCCCGGCAGCTTTTTCAAGCTTCTCAATTTCCTGCATGTTCACCGATTTTTTTTACAGACCATAAATTCTCGAAGACCTCCTGAACTGCATGAAGTTTTTCTATTTCATCGACAATACGCGCAGCAAGCCATTCAGCAAACTGCGGAAAACCATTGATACAACGAATGTACTGTTTGTATGTAAACGGGGATTTTTCAAGCAACGTACGTGCCTCATACTCTGTTTCACTGTTGTCGGCAAAAAAACCATAGGGAAACATCACCACGCTGTCGTAACCCTCGGCGTGGAACTCTTGAAAAGCCTTCTGAACGGTTTCAGCTGTCCATTCACCTCCGGTAGTATGGTTCATACACCCCTGCTTGACCCCATGAAAAACATTTCGGGGATCATTTATAATTTGCTTTTTCACCATCTCGAAAAACTCACCGGTTTCATTCAACCCGGTAAATACTTTCGGAGGATTTCCAGCACGATCCCGCACAAGAGTACCGTGAATAACCAGCACCAACCCTTTTTTGCCAGGCTTACCCAAATAAGACCTGTCGATATTCTGAAACAGATAATCGGTATAGAGCCTGTGCAACTCCTCGTCCTGCCAAAGCTTGTTCAGCATACGGGTCTTTTCAAACTTTTGATCTCCGTAAATATCCGTCACGATTTGACAAGCAACCCCACAGGAAAATGCTGACTCCACAGGGATCATCGGAACAACAATCACCCCATCATATTCCGTCTGAATACTTGCGAGAGAATCCTCAAGATACGGCGGGACAAAATAGTAGGAATCGAATACATCAACGTCAACGGAAGAAAGAATAGAACGATCGTCTCTGTGGATCTGATTGGCAATCGATTTGGTTTGCCTTCTATTGGTGGCAACAAGGGTGGACTCATAATTATGTAACCGCCAGTCAATATAGTGCCGTGTTGACCGGTAATCCGCAATCAGATAAACCAGGAATTTCGGCACTTTGACAATCTGCCGGGTTATGACCTTGACTATTCTCCGTGTACTTGGCCAGAGATTTCGCAGCGTCAGTCTTTCAACCTCACCATAGGTTACAATAACGACTGCATACTTTTTTTTCTTCACAATCCAATCCACCACTTTAATTCAGCAAACATGACCAGAAAACCGATCAAGCTGCCAACAAGAGTCTGCATGAACGTATGCGCTTTCAAATAAATTCTCGACCACATCAGTACCGGAACAAGGAACATGAACCAAAATACCACAGTTCCAAACTGGATATAAAGCAAAGCTATTGAAGAAGCTAAAGTAAGAAGGTGAACACTGATCTTCCACTGAAGGGTTATTAGGAGAATAAGCACCGTATTTACAGCATTAAACAGTAAAATGCCGGTAAAAATTCTTGGTGCTTCTAGTTGCTGCATCAATTCGTATCCAAGAAAATTAACTCCGACCATGACCAGCAAAGGAAGAAAGCGCTGTTCACGAAAAGTAATGTTGTAGTCGGATACCTTTCCTATTTTCTTCAGCCCGTATATCAGCAGCACAGGAATAACCGTGCTTGCAAAAAAAAGAAGCAGGAAATAGTCCCATCGTGCAGGGTCATCTCTGAAACCGAAACGTGCAACAAAAAAATATGCTGCTGGCGCCACAACTATCGGGCTAATCAACCAGGATATCAGAGATGCTAAGCGATGGAAAAACATGGAGTAAGCAATGAACAAAAAAGAAGTTACGCATAAAAAATCAACTATCATGGAAGATAGTTTTTATTAAAGAAAAAACCACTTATATTCTTTTTTCATAGCAGAATGCGAGAGTGGTGAAATTGGTATACACGCTAGTCTTAGGAACTAGTGCCGCAAGGCGTAAGGGTTCGAGTCCCTTCTCTCGCACGCTAAAAAATGGATACCTCGAAAAACCGTCGCAGGTGTTTCGAGGTATCCACAAGCCAAAGTGGCGGAATTGGTAGACGCGCTGGACTCAAAATCCAGTGGGTGTTTAACCCGTGTGGGTTCGAGTCCCACCTTTGGTACAACGCTATCTCCTGCAGCAAAATACAGCCAGCATGGAAAAAATGTATTCGCCATGGAGAGAGGTGTACATGGAGTCCTTTAAGGACGAAAGCCACCCTTTCCACCCGGCAAAAGACATCTTTACCGATATCCCTCCGGAACAAGACGAGGAACGTTACGTGCTGCACCGCGCGAAAAAAAGTTTCATCATCATGAATCTTTTTCCCTACAACTGCGGGCACCTTATGGTCATTCCTTTCAAACAAACGCCCGAACTTTCCGATCTTGACGACACGACGAAGCTTGAAATCATGCAGCTCACCGATATCGGCATTGATGCCCTGCGCAGAACAATCCACCCGCACGGCTTCAATTTCGGTGTCAACGTAGGCAGAGTTGCCGGCGGAAGCGTCGATTCGCATATCCACTTTCATATCGTACCCCGCTGGGAAGGTGACACGAATTTCATGCCTGTTGTCGGAGAAACCAAGGTGCTGAGCAACGATATGCGCAGACTTTACAAGCAGCTGCGGAAAGCCATCAAGGAAATAGTGCAGGAAAAAGCCGGGAAATAAGCAATTATGGAGAGGCCCGCTAGCCCCATAACCGGTAACATATCCCCAACCCCTTTCATGACGGTCACTGACCGGTTCAATCCCAAAAGCAGTCAGCAATGGCAACTGGTCCAAGATCCTGAATCAGAACTGATCTACCTCTCTCCTTGCCCTGATGAAACTGAAATGGCTGCCTACTACCCCACCTCATGCTACGATCCTCATCTGTCCGCTAAAATCACGAGAACTTTTCGAGACACACTCTACCTCGCTCTCAGAAAAATCGCCCTCGGCAGGAAGGCATCACTGATCGAGAAAAAAGCCGCTCACCTCTCTTCCGGCTCAAAAATTCTCGAGATAGGCTGTTCAAGTGGTGAATTGCTCGACATACTTCAGCAGAGAAACAGCCTTTCCCCTGAAAATTGCATCGGGTTCGAGAAAGACGGCCGCACAGCTTCTCTTGCAAAGAAAAATTACAGACTTGACGTAAAGACTATTCCGTTTTGTGAAAGTTCACTTTCAGGTACTTTTGACCGCATCATATTTTGGCATGCACTCGAACATATTCACCGAATCAACGAAACACTTGACAAAGCCGCTCGATATCTCGACGCAAAAGGGGCGATGGTTATCGCACTCCCAAATGCCGCAAGTTTCGATGCAACCTTTTACGGCAAGCACTGGGTAGCCTGGGATGCCCCCCGACATCTGTACCACTTCACGCCACAAACCCTCGGCAAGCTTCTCAAACAACACAACCTTGAAATAGCCTCGATGCAGCCGTTCATCTCCGATACCCTTTACAACTGTATCTACAGCGAAAAAAACATGCACCGTATAAAGAGTCCATGTGCGTCTTCTCTGACCAGTGGAATCTTGCGCGGGATACAAAGCATACTCAAAGGAGCGCTGAACAACGAACAGTCCTCAACACTTGTGTATGTCGTCAAACGGCTCAAGTAAGAGAAAAGAAGTCCGGGAACTTAATGTTCTGAAAATGTATTCACCATCATACTCAAATGCATCGCCCTCCAAACCTTGGGAGAGAGCATTCAATCCAGGGCTATCCGAACCCCTCTATAAACGTTCAGTATATTTAGCTTACTCTAAAGTCAACTCTTCGAGGAGATACCATGAAAAAGCCATACACCCTCTTATTCCTGCTGTTTTTTCTTATCGCAACCAGCTGCACTCCGAAAGCCGAAGAACAAACCGAAGAAGCTGTTCAGGAAAAAGCCGGAGCTCTAAACGAAGCAGTTGAGAATGTAACCGAAGAACCTGTCCAAGAAATTGAGGATGAAGTGGCCGAAACAAGCGTGGAAAACAACGCCATAGATGCGTCCGACACTGCGGTTATGGATAAAACAGAGGAAGTGATATTCACTCCGGGCACAACCGGCACCTCAATTACATCCTCTATCGCAGGCCGTCAGTCCAAAAACTACACACTCAAGGCGGCTGCCGGACAGACAATGAACGTGGTCCTGTCCAGCGACAATACCGCAAATTATTTTAACATTTACGCTCCTGGCAAGGGACCGGGCGACGAAGCCATGTTCACAGGTTCGATCAATGGAAACCGTTATACAGGAACGTTACCGGCAACAGGCCAGTATACCATACAGGTTTTCATGATGCGAAGCGCTGCGCGCCGCAATGAAACAGCAAACTATACCCTCAAGCTCGATATTACCGGAGAGAAAAAAGAGATGTCAGGAAACAGCAGTATACAATGGCCGGCAAGTGGAGATGCTTCCGGCCGCATAGTATGCTCCGGCAAAAAAGAAAATATCAAATCATTCTGTGAATTCAGGGTTAAAAGAAACCCGAATGGTGCAACCATCTGGATGGTCAAACCGGGAAGCCTCAATACACTCCGCGCCCTTTACTTCGAAAACGACACATTTACAACCGATGACAACTCCAAGATAAAGCAGGTAAGAGTTGACGATAACTGGAAAGTCTATGTAGGAATTTCGGAATTGTACATTATACCCGACGCCCTCATCTACGGAGGGTAGAATTTGGACACCTACAATTCATTCGCGGATTTTACAGTTCTGCAAAGAACCTTGTTCGGCTGTAGTTCCGCCTCGGAAAGCTCGAGTTGTGAGCCGATGCCTTCACGCAAACGCAGCTGCGTAATCTCATAGCTCCTCTCGGCCGTACGGATTGTTCTATCCTGCACTTCTATTCTTTTCCGGGACTCTTCAAGATCCGAGAGCTTCATTCCCACCTTAGCGCGTATGTCGGCTTTCAGATCTTCATGCCTGGCAATGAACTGCAAGCAACCATGTCTCACCCGCTCGAACTGTTGTGCACTGGTCCGAAACCTTGTAACCAGTGTCGTGCAGCAAGCGCTTCAGCATAGGCGGCCAAACATCCCAAGCTTCATTACCAGGCATCCTGTCCACCTGATTCAAAAGTTGCTGATATAAAAAACGCCTCCACAGGAATAGTTATCTCTCTCTTCTATTCATTAAAAATCAACACCCACATGTAAAGAATACGCCTTTAATCCTGCAACCCTGCCGGATTGACTAACGATACTATACAACAATTGCATCCTCCTCACAGAAAACCGCAAATGCTTGGGAACAAACAACAAAACCGCATTGTAGGATATGGTGAAACGCAAAGATTTCGACACGATTTATCAAGAGTTTAAAAACCATGAAAGAGCAACAAGCCTGGCACAGTAAAACCGCTGAACAAGTTTTTCATCTGCTTTCGACTTCAAACAAAGGCTTGACCGATAACGAGATTACAGCGCGAACGGAACAATACGGACCCAATCGTCTCACCCCGGCAAAAAAACAGCATCCGGTTATCAAATTTCTATCTCAATTCAAGAATATTCTAATCTACGTTCTCCTTGTGGCTGCTGTTGTTACCGCTCTGCTTGATCACTGGATCGATGCCTGGGTCATACTTAGCGTGGTCATCATCAATGCGCTAGTCGGATTTGTTCAGGAAGGAAAGGCAGAAAAAGCCCTGGATGCAATTAAAAACCTTCTCTCTCCCCAGGCAATGGTCCGTCGGAACAACCGAACATTTACTATACCCTCCGATCAACTGGTGCCAGGCGATATCGTCATCCTGCAGTCAGGCGACAAAGTACCGGCGGATATGCGGCTATTTTCTGTCAGAAATCTTCGCATCGATGAATCCCTGTTAACAGGAGAATCGCTTCCTGCAGAAAAAAACAGCAAGACAGTCAAGAGTGATACACCGTTAGCTGAACGCGCAAACATGACATTTTCAGGAACACTTGTCACTTACGGAAAAGGTGAAGGTGTCGTTACCGAAACTGGTGATCAAACGGAGATCGGCCGAATCAGCTCCATGCTCGGCAAAGTTGAAACCCTTGAAACCCCTTTGCTTCGACGCATTGACGAGTTCGCCCGAACCCTGACTGTTGCAATTGTCCTGCTTTCAGCGCTGCTTTTCGGCTTTGGCGTCTTCGCCAGAGGATACTCGCTGACACAAATGTTCAATGCAGCTGTCGGTCTTGCAGTTGCTGCTATTCCGGAAGGTTTGCCCGCAATTATGACCATAGCGCTGGCGATCGGTGTAGAGGCAATGGCGCACCGAAAAGCCATAATCCGCAGGCTGCCGGCAATTGAAACGCTTGGATCGGTGTCAGTCATCTGCACGGACAAAACCGGAACGTTGACCCGCAATGAAATGACGGTCAAATCAGTTGCCCTCCCGGGAAAACGCTTCGAAGTCACCGGCTCTGGCTACGATCCTCACGGCACCTTTCAGCTTGACGGCCGAGAAATTGATCTCCGGAACCATTCCCAGATGAGGGCCATTGCTCATGCGTCTCTGCTATGCAACGATGCAACCCTTCAGTTTCGCGATGAACAGTGGACAATATCCGGAGATCCTACAGAAGGCGCCCTCTGTGTCCTTGGCAAAAAAGCAGGTTATGACCCGGACCTGGAACGCCAAAACTGGCCAAGGATCGATTTGATTCCGTTCGAATCTGAACACCGTTTCATGGCAACTTTACATCACGATCATACCGACAGGACGTTTATCTACCTGAAAGGAGCCCCCGAGGTAGTACTTGAACGCTGTACGAAACAACGGCATGGCGAAGCCGAAGAGCCCCTCAACTATCAATACTGGGAAAACATCACTCAGAAAATGGCAGCCCAGGGTCATAGGTTACTTGCCATAGCCAGCAAAAAGACAATCTCTGGACAAGAAACACTGACATTTGAGGATGTAGCCTCCGGACTGACGCTGATCGGAATTGTCGGTATGATCGACCCTCCGAGAGACGAAGCCATCGTGGCGGTCAAACGATGCCAGCAGGCAGGCATTCGTGTAAAGATGATCACAGGTGACCACGTCGATACCGCCAGAGCCATCGGGAAAATGACCGGCATCGGAGACGGATCAAAAGCTTTGACAGGAACGGAAATTGAGGCGATGAGCGACGAGGAACTGCAACAAAAAGTCAATGGTATCGACGTATTTGCACGCAGCAGCCCCGAACATAAGATCAGGCTGGTCAAGGCACTCCAATCAAATGGCTCTGTCGTAGCGATGACAGGAGACGGCGTCAACGACGCCCCTGCCCTTAAAAGAGCCGATGTAGGGATTGCAATGGGACAGAAAGGAACGGAAGTTTCCAGAGAAGCATCTGAAATGATACTTGCCGACGACAATTTTGCAACTATAGCCAGTGCCGTCGAACAGGGACGGACAGTATATGATAACCTTAAAAAATCCATTCTTTTTGTCCTGCCGACCAACGGGGGCGAAGCACTCAGCATCCTCTTTGCCGTAGCACTGGGCTATACGCTGCCTGTCACAGCGGTACAGATCCTCTGGGTCAACATGGTTACAGCGGTAACGCTCGCCCTCACCCTTGCGTTCGAAAAAGCCGAAAACAACGTGATGGAACGCAAACCAAGGAAATCCGGCGAGCCAATCCTTTCGGGCTTTATCGTCTGGAGAATCGTGTATGTTTCGCTTATCCTGCTGAGCGGCACTTTCGGGCTCTTTCTCTGGTATGAAAAAGCAGGGTACTCTCATGACATGGCGCGAACCGTCGCCGTCAACACACTTGTCATGTTTGAAATATTCTATCTTTTGAGTTCACGCTTCTTTGTGGCGTCTGTTTTCTCGAAAAAGGGACTACTGGGCAACCCTGCCGTCCTCTATGCGATAGGAATACTTATTGTCTTACAGTCACTGTTCAATTATACCCCATTCATGCAGACATTGTTTGCAACTGTACCGATCGGACTGTCGGACTGGCTCACCATTCTGCTGGTCAGCTCTTCAGTGCTGTTCCTTGTCGAATTGGAAAAATACATACTCAGAAAACGCCGTGCAGACAGCCTGACCATTTAACCGGCGTCCGGGAAACCGAAGCCCTTTCCACGAGTAATTCGAGCACTGCTCGACGATCAGGAAAACAGCTTACAGCTCATCCTCGGGTTTAACAGTTCTGCCAAGAGCCCTGTCGCACTCGACACGGGCAATCAGGTAATCGTAAACAGCCTGGAGATAATTGGTCTTGGCCTTGTTGAGCTGTAGCTCCGCCTCGGAAAGCTCGAGTTGTGAGCCGATGCCTTCACGGAAACGCAGCTGCGTAATCTCATAGCTCCTCTCGGCCGTACGGATTGTTCTATCCTGCACTTCTATTCTTTTCCGGGACTCTTCAAGATCCGAGAGCTTCATTTCCACCTCAGCGCGTATGTCGGCTTTCAGATCTTCATGCCTGGCAATGGACTGCAAGCGACCAAGTTTCGCCTGCTCGACCTGTGCACTGGTCCGACACCCGGTAAACAGTGGCAAGGAAACCTGTGCCCCAATATATGAAGTCACCGGCCAGTCGGTATCCTCGATAGCCACCCCGTCTTCAAATTGCGTTTGCGCCTGCAACTGCCCAACTGCGGTAACCGTCGGAAAACGCTCGGCTCTTGTTTTGCTGACATTTTGCGCATCGGCTTCCACTTGTAGTTCGAGCTGGCGTACCTCGGGCCTCGCAGCAAGCGCTTCGGCATACGCTGTCGAAACATCCTGAGGATACTCACCCTGCTGATAAACAAGCGAATCAGAAAGAACAACGTTTTGTAAAAGATCAAGACCTATGATATTTTTGAACTTCGTCTTGACGATTACTGCCTGATTTTTAGCTTCGATGAGGTCCGGCTTGATATTCTCCACAGAAAGAAAAGCTTGTAAAGTATCGATATCTGCAGCAACACCTTCTTTGAAGAGAGCCCGGCTGTCACGAAGGGCAGTTTCCCAGCGGGCGATGCTTTGCTCCAGTATCTTAACCTGTTCGGCTGCAATCAAAACATTGTAATATGATGTTTTAATGTCGCTGATAACCTCTGCTTTAATCCTACGATACGATTCCATGCTAATCTTTTTCACTATAGTGGACTCACGTATCCCGGCAATAGCCCGAAGATCGAGCAATGGCTGTGTCAGCGATAAGGAAGCGCTCATTGAATTGTCCAGACTCACTTCCAGGGGAACCAGTCGGTTTAGGTCACCGCCTTGAACGTCCGGAAAATAGATAATCGATGGTTCCAGAGTTCTTGTATAGTCGAATCCCGCATCGAGCTGAGGAAGCATGTCCGCTCGTGCTTCGCATACTTTCTGACCGGCAATATCCCGATCGAGCCGTGCAATCTCGAGATCACGATTACGACCAAGCCCGGTTGAAACCGCTTCATCGAGCGAAAGTATCAATACGGTCTCTCCACTCACACTTCTTTCAACAGCAGGAAGAACCCATGGCAGCAGTGTGAGAAACCCCACCGAAATCAGGCAGAAGAAAGATTTTTCGATAGTTCGCATGGTAAACAAATCTCGTATCAAGAGCTGAAAAGGCCAAATATACCGAAATCGCAGGACTGCATGAACAATGATCAATATCTTCCCTTCCAAAGCTTTTCAAGGCGCTCCTTGATGAATTTCTCCCTTCCTTCTACAGTCGGATGATAAAAAACAGGATCATGGCCTTCAGGCATGTACTTTTCCTTGACAAAATGTTCCGGATAATCATGCGGGTACTTGTAACCCTTACCATATCCCGACTCTTTCATGAACTTGGTAGGGGCATTTCGCAAATGCATCGGTACTGGAGCCTCCTGCTGTTGCCCGGCATAGTGTTGTGCATCGTTTATCGCCCGATAACTTGCATTGGACTTCGCAGAGCCTGCCAAGTAGGTAACCCCCTGTGCAAGATTGATTCTCGCCTCGGGCAGACCGATCACCTCGACAGCATGGAAAACAGATACTGCCAGCGTAAGGGCATATGGATCGGCATTGCCGATATCTTCGCTGGCGAAAATCACCATTCTGCGAGCTATGAATTTCGGGTCTTCTCCTCCATCGAGCATCTTCGCAAGCCAGAAAAGCGCCGCATCGGGATCGGATCCTCTCATAGATTTTATAAAAGCCGATATGATATCGTAATGCGACTCCCCTTTTTTATCATAGACCGGAAGCTTTTTTTGAAGCGCTTTTTCAAGCAGGCTTCTTGAAATATGAACTGGTACAGTGGAAGTATCAACCATCGACAACGCAGCCTCAAGAGCGTTCAGAGCTTTCCGTGCATCGCCGCCGGCATAGCGCAAAAGAAAATCCCAGTCATCTATGGCCACCTGATATGAAGCAATCGTGCTATCGCTTTCAAATGCCCGTCTGACAACAGCTTCAATATCGCGGTCACCAAGAGGCTCAAGAATGTAGACCTGCATCCGGCTCATCAGAGCAGGGTTGACCTCGAAAGAAGGGTTCTCGGTTGTCGCCCCTATCAGCACAACAATCCCTTGTTCGATCGCATGTAATAGTGAATCTTGCTGCGCCTTGTTGAATCGGTGAATCTCGTCGATAAACAACAGGGTCTGACGTCCCTCTATTCTCTGCGCCGATTCCGCAAGTTCAAGCGCTTTGCGGACCTCTTTCACCCCTGCATCGACTGCGGAGAGCGAATCAAAACGAAAATCCAGCGAGTATGCGCAAATTTCCGCAAGGGTTGTTTTACCTGAACCTGGAGGCCCCCAGAATATCATGGACGGCAAGCGCTTTTGCACAAGAAACCTTTTGAGGGGACCGTCAGCACCGATAAGGTGCTCCTGACCGTACATTTCCTCGAGAGTTTTGGGCCGCACCCTTTCGGCAAGCGGCTGAAAACCGGAGCCTCTTTTTTCCCTGGAAGGCAACCCGAAAAGGTCATCCTGCATGTGCGACATCAATATCCTAAATCACTTAACCAGCTTTCACTGATTTTTCCAGCATTGCCTGTAACATTTTTCACAAGCTCCTGCTGTTTTACGATATATTTACCGAGAATATCAAACTCCAGATTTACTCCGCCCCCTACCTTGAGATGGTTGATGGTCGTATTCTCGAACGTATAGGGAATAATAGCAACGGAAAAACTATTTTCCTTGACATCTGCAACGGTAAGACTGACACCATCAATCGCAATGGAACCTATCGGCACGATAAATGGCTGAAACTCTTCAGGAAAACCAATCCTTATCTCCCTGCTTCCATCCAGCTCGCGCACCTCGAGAACGTTGCCGACGCAATCAACATGTCCCTGAACAAAATGCCCTCCAAGCCTGTCCGAAGGGCGCAACGCTCTTTCGAGGTTTACGGAAAACCCTGGAGCGAAGGTGCCAAGTGTGGTTTTTTTCAGCGTTTCCTCGATTGTATTGACATCGAACGTCTTATCGCCAAGAGCCACTACCGTCTGACATGTTCCGTTAATCGCAACACTTTCATCAATTGCAAGGTCACCGAACTCTTGTTCATTTTCATAACGTACACAAATATGCAGGTTTGAACCTTGACGGCGTATTGCCGCTATCGTCCCGATATCTTTGACAATTCCAGTAAACATAATCCAGACCGTTACTTTTTTCCAGGCAACCGAATCTTGCCGAACTCGTTAACCATATATAGCATTTTCCGGCGTTTTCCTCTGAACTTCACTGACAAACTTTACCTGCAAGATATCTCTTTGAAAGACACTTTTGTTCAGAAAAGCCGATTGAAGAGCGTACGGATACGCTCGGCAACAACCCGGTCAACCTGTACAGGGTAACACATCTTCTCAAGGGATTCCAGAACGGTTTTCAACCGCAACACCTTAAAAACATTACACGTCAGATAAGAACTCAAATGCAGGATATTTTTTTCGGGAAACTCGTTCCGCATTCTGTCGAAAAAGCCACGTTCGGTACCAAGTATGATCGCCCCCGGATTTCCGTCTTTTCTTATCTGCTCACGCATTTCACCGGTTCCCATCACATAATCCGCTGCATCGATCACCTCTTGCTTGCACTCCGGATGGACCATTATGCATGCATCGGGAAACTCATCTTTCAAACGTTGCACATCGGAGAGGTCTGCCGAATTGTATACATTGCACACCGGATTCCCACCATAGGCAATGACTTTCTTGCCGCACCGCTTCACTGCATCATCCGAACAGTTCCGTTCTCCGGCAAAAAGAACCTCATCGGCATCTACGTTTTCAATGGTATCGACAACTTCTCCAGGAAAAGCCACATAGTCGGCCAGTAGTTTTGTTTCGAGCGGAGACGTCGCATAACAGACCAGCGGTTTACCACGATGATGCTTTTTGAATGCAGCGATATTGTCGAAACCGAGATTGCTGTGGCTAGCGACCGGACACTCGGCTATTTCAGGCACAAGAACCTTTTTTTCCGGCCACATAGCCGCAGTTATTTCCGCAAAAAAAGCAGGAGCGAGCACAACCGCTACGTTCGCTTCACAGCCCCGAACGACCGCGTCGAAAAACCCCCTGCTGTCCGAAAGCACATCTGCAACATCATGCACCTCTGCCGGAGCATAATGATGAGCGATAATCACTGCATTTCTTTCTCTTTTGAGCAGCTCTATCCTTTTTTTAACAGAACTCCCCTCTTCTCCCCGGCATGACTGCTGCATGTCGTAACATGAATTGAAATTCACAAAACAACCATGGTGCTGTTTTACACCATGGCTTTCAAAGCCGCTTCATAATCCGGCTCCTGAGTTATTTCGGGCACTTGTTCGGCATAGATGACCTTACCTTGGTCATCAACGATCACCACAGCACGAGAAAGGATTCCTTTCAACGGACCATCAATCATGGTAACACCGTAATCGTTACCGAATTCAGGAGAACGAAACACAGAAAGAGACACAACGTTCTCTATTCCTTCAACCTCGCAAAAACGCTTGTGGGCAAAAGGGAGATCAGCAGACACACAAAGAACAACTGTGTCGGGAATACTTGAAGCCTCGAGGTTGAAACGCCTGACCGAAGCTGCACAAACAGGAGTATCGAGACTCGGAAAGATGTTCAGAACAATCCTTTTGCCGCTAAAGTCTGTCATACTTGTTTCTGTCAGGTCTTTATTCACAAGAGAAAACGAAGGAGCGGCAGTTCCTTTTGCTGGCAACTCACCGACAGTTGCTACAGGATTTCCTTTCAATGTAATGTTGGCCATGTTTTTTAAGTAATTTTTAACTATAAAAGATTGTATTTCAATGTGGTAACAATAAAGGGATCTCAAGAAACAGTATGGGGAAACGGGAAAAACCAGAACAAAGTTCCTGCAGGCGAAAAATTCCGGAGCGTGAAACATTTTCTGCTCCATAACAGATACAACACCAGCAAGAAGTATGTAAAAAGAGCACTTACATTGTTCAACCGGGAAAAACCTGGTAAAAGCCATTTGAAACGGCAACCTGCAATGGAATCTCGAAAAGTGTGGAAAGATTTGAAGAGGTCAACACCTCGGTTTTTTCTCCATCCAAAAAAATTCGGCCGTTTTTAATCAGCACCACTCTTTTGATTTCCGGAGGAATTTCATGAACATGATGCGTAACCAAGATGATTGTTTTTCCTTCGCGGATAAGACTTCTGACAATATCCAGATACTGAAACGACGCTTTGAGATCAAGACCTGTTGTCGGCTCGTCAAGGAGCAGAGCTCTTGGATCGTTAATCAACGCCCGTCCGAGTAAAAACCGTCTCTGCTGTCCAACCGACATTTCTCCGAAAGAACGTTCTGCAAGCGATTCAATGCCCAACTTGCACATGATGAGAGATGCTTTCTCGATATCACCTTCACAAAACTTCTGATAACTCCATGTATCGATGCTCGAGTAGTATCCGGAAAGAATAACATTCAATCCTTTTGCAGATTGCAAATAATCGTGTTGAAGATCATGAGAGATAATGCCGAAACGGGAACGTAACTCCCAGACATTCCAACGTTCCCGTCCAAGTATTTTTAACCGGGAACCTTTTGTGGCTACCGGATAGATATCGCAACTGATAAGCTTTAAGAGAGTTGTCTTACCCGCACCGTTAGGCCCAAGCACTACAGTGCTGTCTCCCTCAGGAATTGCGAGAGATAAACCCTCAAACACAAGACTTTTGCCGCGATATGCAGTTATATCATGAAGCTCCAGCAGGTTTCGATTCATCCCTATACCTGCATTCTCAACACTGTACATCCCGTACTATACCTTTCTGGGAAAGAATTCATTTTCATTAGTCCCACAATCCTCTTCCCCTCGAAACGCTGTACTTGCCGGAACCGAGAAAAACAATGGCCAGCGAACCGAACAGATAGAGAAACTGCAATTCCAATGCATGACCGCCATGCTGAGTCAAAGCAAACAGTTCAGGGATATGCACAAGGTAGATTGCGGCAATCATCACAAAAGCTTCAACCAGCGCAGCAGGACGGGACAAAATACCCAGAACGATAAGTAGTGGAGCAACTACCTCACCAAGCAACACGCCATAAGACAAAAAAGTCGGCAACCCTGCATCAGAAAGAGACTTTTCAATAAACCCGAGCCCATTTTTAAGCTTATGAATCCCGTGAAACAACATCAGTCCGCCAACAGGCAAACGCAACAGCAACTTACCCAAATCATTGTTCTGAATGATACTTTCAACCATATCAATCGAGTGTTTAGTGGTTTCAGGAAAGATGGAGAGGATGCAAAAAAAACTACTTACAAATCATTCTTCACGCACGCAAATTACAACTATTTTATCAGACTTGTAAAAACAAAAGCCGAACTGTCCAACGGAGAAAGACAGTCCGGCGTTTTGGATGTTGCTAACGGTAACACCGGAAAGAACAATCGTTTCTGCTCAGTTTAGTTGACTGTGTATTTGAAGTTGTAGATAGCGCCAACCGACAGAACATAAGGAGTGTAATCGGAATCAAGATCTGCATAACTTGCCATTGCATAAATCTGTGCATTGTCGAGAATGTTGTAGAATGCACCACCGGTTATACCCAATCCTTCTGCCGCACCATCGTCAACCAGACCAAGAGAGAGTGAAAGATCGGTTTTAGCTTCTTCCAGCATAGCCGTTCCTGTCAGATAAAAATAGTTGACGTTGTCAGGACCACCTTTGACATCGATATTTTCATATGAAGCGCCGGCTTTCCAACCCTTCCCTTTATACGTTGCATAGGCCCTTATGGCATCACCATCTGCGGCAATGTTTGGATAGACCACTTTCTTTTCCGGATTGTCGGCATAAACTCCCCCAAAAGTAAAACCGTTTGCACTATAGGAGCCACCGGCAAGATAAGCGAGTTGGTTGTTGTCCTCGCTGTCATCAAAAGCGATCCCGCCAACGAGTTTGAAACCGTTCAGATTCGGTGAGAAATACTGCAGAGCATTATCGGTAAAACCATTGGTCGCAGAAGACAAGCCGTAAGAAGCTCCGCCACCGCTGAACCAGCCGTTCGAACTGATCCTGGAAAGATCATAGAAAGGATCGAGAGCATAACCGGGAAATTTGTAGGCATTGGTCATACGACCATAGGTTACTTTACCGAAGCCACCTTCAAATCCACCAAAGAAAAAACGCTGCTCAAAAGCGTCCTTATCGGCATCACCGTCGGCAAAAGCCCTCACTTGCAAGTGAACAAAGGCTTTTATATCCTCGTTGCCATAAGACCCCTTGATACCGAAACGGGATACGTTATCCGTTCCTTTCCAGCGCTCCATCCCATGCCCATCTTCATCGATGTAATTGAAAGAATAACGGAGGTTACCGTAAACGGTAACACTCGGCTTTGTTTCCTCCGCCGTCACAGCTGACGGAAGTGCCCAGATCATGACGAGGCACAATAATGATAGAATTTTTTTCTTCATGTTGTTGCATTCTAAGTGGTTGTGTTGGTGTTTCCTCGCGTTCTTCTTTTTGCCGATGCTGAAAGCGTATCCTTTTCCACCTTCAAACGCCGAACAAAATCATATAATCATGAGAATATATATACATATACTCATAAAGTATGATGTTATAAAAAACCATCCATAAAACCAAACGCGGAAATAAAAAAGGAGAAAAACCAGGCGAGTCGATGTCGTAAAAAACACCGATACGAAGAGGTTTTTAACGAAAGAAAAGTGTAAAAAATCGCAGCCGAAAGAAGTTTACTGCATGTAGGCTTCGAGTAAAATGTCTTCGCCAAAAAAGAAGGGTGCCTCGAAGTGGAAATGAAAAGCCTTATCGGGAGTATGAACATCGAGCGGGGCAAAAGAGTCAAGACCGTCACCACCGAAGAGCTTGGGAGCAATATAGATATAAACCTTATCGACAAGCATGGATCGAAGCAGAGAAGCTGAAAGCCTGGAACCTGCTTCGACAAAAACGGAAAGGATGCCTTTTGCATGAAGAACCGACAGAACCTCTTCAAGGTCGAGACCGTTCTGTTTTTCGTTGATGTGCACCACCTCGACACCGTTTTTCTGCAAGAGGTCAAGCTTCATGGTATCGGAACTTCCCACCGAAGTAAAAAGAAGCGTCGGCGCATCGCCATTGAAAATTTTAGCTGTATGAGGCAACTGTAACGTCCGGTCAAGTACGACACGCAGGGGGTTGCGCCCCATCGTATGACGAACCGTCAACCGAGGATCATCGGCAAGAACGGTTGCCGATCCTGTAAGAACGGCATCGTAACAGCTGCGAAGGCTGTGCACATGCCTTCTTGCCTCCTTGCCTGTAATCCACTTCGACCGGCCCGTTACGGTTGCTATTTTTCCATCGAGGGTTTGAGCAAGCTTGAGGGCGACAAACGGCATGTTTTTGACATGACTTTTCACGAATGCCTCGTTCAGTTTAAGAGCCTCCTTCTCAAGAATCCCCTCGATAACCTCCACTCCGGCTTTCCGCAGTTTCGCGATACCTTTTCCTGCAACTTTTTTATGAGGATCTCTGCAAGCGACAACAACTCTGGGAATCTTTTTTTGAATGATAAGATCACTGCAGGGAGGGGTCTTACCGTGATGTGAGCAAGGTTCGAGGTTGACATACAGGGTAGATCGGGGCAGCAAAGCCTCATCATCCACACAAGCGATAGCGTTGACTTCGGCATGCGGCCCACCGAACCGTTGATGGAACCCTTCTCCTACAATCCGGTTATCAACGACGAGTACAGAACCAACCATGGGGTTGGGACTGACATAGCCGGCACCTTTTCGGGCAAGCTGAAGACAGCGCGACATAAAATGTTCATGATGCTGCAAATCTCTTCTTGTCTTCTTTACGGCCATAAGTTGTCATGTCGGCGATTAAGGCATTTCAACATGTATTTGCACCAGTTTTACACCCGAAAGACGCAGCAGTTCGGCAATATGGTCGATCTTGTAGGGCTTGTCGTAGTATATGGTCTTAATACCGACGTTGATCAGCACTTTCAGACAATGAATGCACGGACTGGCTGTAATGTAAATATCGGCATCCTTAATGGAAACACCGTGTTTTGCTGCTTGTGCTATTGCATTGATCTCCGCATGAATGGTATTGACGCAATTCTCTTCCACCGTTCCATCAGGATGGGTGCTGCGATAGATTTTACAGGTTGTTTCATTGCAATGCGGCAAACCCGAAGGTGCGCCGTTATAACCGGTAGAAAGAATATTGTTATCCCGAACGAGCACTGCACCGACATGCCCTCTGGTGCAGGTAGCCCTGCGCGAAATCAGGTGAGCAACACTCATGAAATACTCATGCCACCCAAGCCGTTTCTCATGGGTGAAGCCTTCTTCTCCACCATCGGGAGAACAGCAGTTGTCTTGTTGGACATTTTCAGGCATAGACCGGATTTTGATACATTGTTTCAAAAATGTCGAAAACGACACGTTCAGCATGTTGTATTGCGTGTTTTCCGTCCCTTCGATAATCACGTGGCTGGGTTGCTGGAATTGCAATACAACCCGATTTGTTACAAATAAAGAAAGAAAAAACATACAGAACAACGATGCTGCGCAACTATTTCACCCTATACCATCTGGCAAGGGAATTGGATAACCTGCTAAAGAACGGCTACGTTTTCGAAGTATTTTCGCAGCAGCGAAACGAAATAACCATAAGCCTGATAACCAACAAGGGTGACCATCTGCAGCTTGTTGTCGTTACAGGCCATCCCAAGTTCTGTCTCTATACCAGAAAAGGATTGAACAGAAAGCAGCGTAACACCGTGGATTTGATGCCAGAAATTGCTGAAAAAAAAATCTCTGAAATCACCATTGATCCTTGCGACAGAATAATCCGGTTACAGCTCGAAGATAATTATGCTATAATCCTGCAGCTTTTCAGCGCCAAAACAAACGTTCTTCTGGAAAAAAACAGAATGTTCATCGGTGCCTTCAAGCATGGTGTTCCCGACAATACTTCCGGGAAAAAAGAAAGCCATCCCGCCAAGCCTGAAATACTGCGCTCACTTGAACCTCTGGCTTACGATCGAGCTTTTTTTTCAAAACGATTCTCAGAAACACCTGCAAGAGATCTCTTGGAAAAACTGATAAAGATGCTTCCCGGTTTTGACCGCCAGCTTGCAAGGGAACTCACCTGCCGTTGCGACAACAATCACTCTGTGGAAAATATCCATGCCGAGTTTGCCACTCTTTTTTACGAATTGCTTGACCCGCATCCTGCCGTGTTTATCGGCAAGGATAGCTACCCTGAATTTTCAATCCTGCATAACTCCCCGAAAACCTCCACCAGCCTTGAAACAATACATGAGGGTTTGAACCTCTACAGCGGCAAAACATGGCAACATCTGAAAACAAGAGAGCTTGTTGGCGAACTCGACAAAAAGCTAAAACACAAAATGACAAAAATAGAACGTGAACAAGCTCTTTTCCGTCCCGAAAAACTCAGAAAACAAGCCGATGAATATGAGCGAAACGGACACCTGATTATGGCAAATCTGTACAATACCGGGCATCAAAAAAATCAGATGACGGTAAACAATATTTTTGACCCGTCCTCCTGCCCCGTAACGATCTCCCTTAATCCGGAACTGACCTTGCAACAAAACGCTGCGGCATGGTTTCGAAAAGCATCGAAAGCGAAAGAAAAAATCGAAGGAGGTATAAAAAGAAGCAATGCACTTGCAAAACAGAAGCGTGAACTCGTAACACTCATAGAGCTGTCATCGGAGCTCTCGACACCCTCTCAAGTCAGAAATTTTTACCAAACAAACCATACTGCCCTTAAATCGCTCGGACTCGAACGCACATCAAAAAAGGAGAAGAAGCCATTACCGTTCAGAACATTTCCCATCACACAAAAAGCGGTGCTTTATGTCGGCAAAAACGCCAGGAACAACGAAGACCTGACTTTTTCCTTTGCAAAACCACATGACATCTGGCTCCACGCTCGCGGAGCTGCCGGCTCACACTGCATCCTGCGCGGAGCAACGATGCAAAACACCACCGAAATAGAGAAAGCTGCCGAAATCGCGGCATTTTACTCTTCCGCAAAACATTCAGAACTCGTTCCTGTAATGTATACCGAAAAAAAATATATTAGACGAGCCAGAAACATGCCTATCGGCCAGGTTCTAGCGGAAAAAGAAAAGGTTATTATGGTAAAGCCGTCATCAGATGGTTTTTAGAAATGCCCTCATCGTCAACATCAAGGCAAAGGCCAAAGTCAAAAAAACATGGAAAATTACAAACTTGTTCTTCCTGAGCACCTCAACCATTATGGCTACCTCTTCGGCGGCAATCTGCTGAAATGGATAGATGAAATGGGATACATTGCCGTTACGCTGGACTATCCCGGCTGCAACTTCGTAACCGTTGCCATGGACAAGATTGTGTTCAGAAAAAGCATAAAAAAAGGGACTATTCTCTGTTTTGAGACCGTAAAAAACCGTGAAGGACAGACTTCGGTTGAATACACCGTCAACGCATATAAAGACAGTATTGACACAGGAGAACGTGAAATGGTCTTCACCACCCAGATCACGTTTGTCTGCCTGGATAAAAACGGCAACAAAAAGAAGCTAAGTAAGGATAGAAGCGCCTCTGAAGTTTCAGATGACGCTACCGACCTGAACCAATAGCAAGACCGGAAACACGAATCAGGGCAATGACACCGATCAGTAGCATGACAACATTGGCGATCCACATCGCTATCCCTGGATCAAGCAAACTCCTGTCGGATAACTCTTCGCCCATGATAAGCAAGGACCAGTAACTCACAAAAAACAAGAGGGACAAGCCTGCACCGACCCCGAAACCGCCTCGTTTCGCAAGAACCCCGAGGGGAACCCCGACTAACACGAAAACGGTGCAGGCAAACGAAAGTGCATACTTTTTATGAAACTCAACCATGTACTTGTTATACATATCCCTGCTGCGCTCCATATGATCGATCTCCCGGTCAATTCGTGCAAGCATTTTTTCCACCTGCTGCAGAGCCAGTGCTTTTTTCTCAACGGTATATCCGGTTACTGAAGCATTTGCCGGCTGGACCGAATCACGCTGCCTGTTTATTGTCTCCTGTTCACGCAAAACAGCATCGCTGATATGCTTTTGAGCTTCACTCCCGCGCTCTCGAAATTGCTGCCCCACGACATACAGCTGCCTGGCGGACAGTTCCCGATCGCCTCGGCGTATTTCGTTGCCGTCGGTACGCTCAAAACCGTAACCGGTAGAAGAAAAAACATAACGATGCTTATCGAAGGTCGTGATTCTATATTCTTCACTGTCCTCTTCTCTCAACTCATGCATCTGTCCGTCAAGCAGCGTTAAAATCAAATAATGATAATCGGACGTAAACGTAATACTGCCCCTCTCGGCTGTAATGACAGTTTTTTCATCATCTTCTTTTGTCTCGTAAATCGTAATTCCCTTGAGCGTCTCAGCATCATCCCCTGTCTCCCTGACAAGAATAGAATAACCGTCTACAAGCCCTGAAAAAGCATTTTCCGTTAGCCCGAAACTGGGTTTAGCCCTTGTTATGTCTCTCAACAGCTGTTTGGCCTGATAGTTTGCTTCCGGAAGCACAATATTGTTGAACCGTTCCATTACAATCGTGAGAAAAACACCCGCCAGCAAAACCGGAACGATAAGCCGATAAAGAGACAGACCACCAGCCCTCATGACGGTTATTTCCGAGCTGTTCGTAAGGTTTCCGAACACAACGAGAGTAGCAATCAAAACAGCCATAGGAGCTGCAAGCACAACCATCCAGGCGATCTGCAGCACAATCAGCTCAACGACAACAAAAAATTCAAGACCCTTACCGACAAAACGGTCGAAAAAACGGGTAACGAACTGTAATGTGAAAACAAAGAGAATGGTGAAAAAGGCAAAGAAAAAGGGACCGACATGCTCTTTGAGTATATAGCGATACAGTATCTTCATTGGTATCACGACTTTTTCGCAGGAAAAGACAGACATCATCGCGATAATATAGGCAAGACATACGATTGTTGAGGCATCCAACCGCAATCACTGAACGAAAAGTCAAAGGATGGCAAAAGTGAGAAGTCAAACGCCCTGTGTAATACTTTTTGCTTATTACACAGGGTGATCCAGCATCCATAGTGAACAACAGGTACGATACGAGAGGCGGCCTTATGCCAACCCTGTTGAACGTCTAAATGTTTTGAAATGTTAACCTTTATAAGCACCTGGAGCAGAAAAGGAAACCAAACATCGGCGCCGGTAGAAGGAGTGAGAGAAAGGTAATAACAGTTATTTTGTAAATAGAATTTATATACTTTAAATTATATGTGTATAAAGTTGGTTTTCATCAAACGAAACATTCCTTGCTATGACACAAGCATTAAAGATCATCAGTAATACCTGGAAAACAGCTGTATTGTTGTCGGTTCTTTTATCGCTGGTCATCCTCAACAGTGAAAATGCTAACGCGAAGGATGGCAAGGAGCTTCATTTCGCCTCCGAAGAAGTACGGAAAACCGTTTCCTGGGTTAAAAAGAACAAGGATAACCGGAAACTGCCCTACGCAATCATCGATAAGAAAAACGCCCATATCTTTGTTTTTGATGCAAAAAGCAAGATTGTGGACCATGGACCCGTTCTGCTTGGCATTGCAAAATCAGACAGAATCGACCCTAAAACCCTCAATGCCCGGCTTTCATCCATAGGCAAAAACGACCGCGTTACTCCTTCCGGACGTTACGTATCGGTGTTTGGACCCGACCATCGGGGTAAGGATGTTTTATGGGTCGACACAAAATACGCTGTCGGACTGCACCCGGTCGCCAACGTCCCTGGTCAGAGAAGGAAAACCCGCCTCAATTCCACCACATCAGCGGACAACAGAATCACATGGGGCTGCATCAATGTTTCCAAACCGTTATTCACAAACGTACTCACCCCTCTCTTCAAGCCTAAAGCAGGCATAGTCTATATCCTTCCCGAAGCTGCTCCGATTGAACAGCTTCTCGCAAACAAGGATAAGGACTGAGGCTTCTCCGGAAAAATCTGGTCTTGCCGAAAATACCTCAGCGAATTATCCCTTGATGCTAACACCATAGAGGTTTCTTCATAGGAAACCTCTTCTTCTCTTTCTTTCAAACTGTCAACCTGTGTTGACATGAAGAGCCCCAAAACTCAGTGAAGATCAAAAAACCAGGTCGCCTTGCCGCTTCATATCGTTGAGGAAGCCGATTTAAAACCGAATGACATACGAAATCACCTGTATGAGCGAAGTGGTAACGTTAGCCCCCGACGTTTTCGACATTGTCAGGCCGTTCATTCAGGCAATCGATTCCGGGCGAATCTTCAGCATCATAGGAAATACCGCTATCGCAGAAACGGAGCATACTTATCCCGTAGCACTCCACCTTTCTGAACCTGCTTTTTCAAAGTTTTTTACAGGACTAATATCGGAGTATCCCCCATTTTCAGGAAGTAATTATTTCAAGGCAACTTTTTATCTTAACAAACAACGCCCCCTTTTTAAAAACAAAAAAGCTTACAGATTTCCACCTGTAAGCCTCTATTTTTGGTGCGTTCGGAAGGAGTCGAACCCTCAACCCACTGATTAAGAGTCAGTTGCTCTACCACTTGAGCTACGAACGCATACCATAAATTCTTTTGCCGTTGACTTATTCAGCCGTTTTTTCCGGAACTGCTTCAGGCACGGCATTTTCTGCCGGAGCCGGGGCCGGAATTGCTGGCAGCTCTTTCTGCAAGATGCTTTCCCTGGTATCTATAGATGCTTGCCTGGAAGGCAGTGTGAACTGAACGACAAAGCTGAGCACCATAACCGTACCGGCAAGAATTGCCGTTGTCTTGCTCAGAAAATCGCCTGTCCTCCTGACCCCGAGATTCTGGACAGTACCCAGGCTCGCCATTCCACTGGTTAAACCACTTCCCCCTTTAGGGTTTTGCAAAAGGACAACCCCAATGAGCAGGATGGACGATAACAGAATCAGAACAACAAGAAAAACGTGCATAATCCCTCAGGATGTTGTTAATTTAAAAAGGTATTCACCCAAAAATGTACCTTCTTTTTAAATCACGAAGGGCTTAATTTAGCAACTTTCGGAAAAAATCCAAGCCGTGTTTACCGAACTCGGAAAACTACTTGTCGTCATCGGAATCATTGCTGTTGTTTTCGGAGTACTTCTCATGACATTTCAAAAGACCGGAACTCCGGATTACATGCGCTGGTTTGGCAATCTCCCTCTTGACTTCAAAATAGTCAGGGACAATTTCAAACTTTATTTCCCTATCGGCACATCAATCGTTCTTTCGGTTATTTTAAGCTTTTTACTTTATCTTGCCAATAAAATTTTCAGATAGCCCATTTTATGTCCGAAAACGCAAACGAGAACATCCGCTCTGCAAAAGTTAAGCGTAAAACATTCGAAACCGATATCCAGGTTGAACTGAACCTTGACGGCTCAGGACAGCACTCCATTGATTCAGGCGTGGTTTTCCTCGATCACATGCTGGCAAACTTCAGCAAACACTCCGGCATCGATCTCACACTGCACTGCAAAGGAGATACGGAAGTCGACGACCATCACTCAGTTGAGGACATCGCCCTCGTCATGGGCTCGGCAATGCTGGAAGCGTTGGGAGACAAAAAAGGCGTTCAACGATACGGCTGGTCGATGATACCGATGGATGAAGCTCTTGCGCGTTGTGCCCTGGATCTTGGAGGAAGAAGTTACTGTGTTTTCAAATGCGACTTCAACCGACCCGATATCAACGGCTTTTCAACCGAAATGATCGAGCATTTTTTCCTTTCACTTTCCCGAACGCTACAGGCAAACATTCACCTGACCGTTCTCGAAGGGAGCAATACGCACCACAAGATCGAAGCTCTTTTCAAGGCGTTCGCATACGCACTCAAGCAGGCCGTTTCAATTACAGGGACATCTGTCCCCTCCACAAAAGGAACACTGTAAATGAATGCTGAGTGCTTCAACTAAGAACTTAGAACTAAAAAGGGCCGGCACGCCGGCCAGCCCTTTGTCGATTTTTCTGAACTTGTTACTCGCCTCTCGTCACTATTCCCTCACTTTGCGAATGCAACCGAGCGTTTCTCCCTGATGATGGAAATCTTGATCTGACCGGGATAATCGGCCTCTTCCTCTATCTTGTGAGCTATATCGTGAGCGAGGACATCTGCCTGTGAGTCGTTGACATTTTCTCCCTCGACAATAACCCGGATCTCTCTTCCGGCCTGGAGAGCATAGGTCTTGATGACTCCCGGAAAACCTTTAGCAATTTCTTCCAGATTTTCGAGACGCTTCACGTGACCTTCAGGCGTCACAGCACCCCTGCCACCCGGCCGTGAAGAAGAGATTATATTGGCAGCTTCGATAAGAGCTGCAATAGGGCTCTCTTTTTCGATGTCCCCATGATGAGCGGCAATGGCATTGAGTACAATCTTTGATTCCCTGAATTTCTGAAGATATTTCATTCCTGCAATAGCATGAGGCTCTTCGCTCTCCGGAAGAACAAGCCCGATATCATGCAGTAATCCTGCACGTTTGGCCTGTTTTGCATCGAGCTTGATTTCAGCGGCCATGAGACCTGCAAGCATGGCCACTTCACGTGAATGCTGCAAGAGATTCTGACCGTAAACCGTATGGAATTTCATTTTTCCTATGTGAGAAACAAGCTCGGAAGGCATATCGGGAATTTGCAGTGATGACAGAGTTTCCTCTCCCGTGCTCATGATAACGTCATCGATCTCTTTTTTCGCATCCTCATAGGCCTTCTCGATCGCGACCGGATGAATAACTCCATCGATGAGTAGTTTTTGAAGAGTCAGTTTGGCAAGCTCACGGCGTAAAGGATCGAAACAGGAAAGGATAACGACTTCAGGAGTATCGTCAACAATGATATCGACCCCGGTTGCATTTTCGAAGGCTTTGATGTTTCTGCCTTCACGTCCAATAATACGGCCCTTGAGTTCGTCACTCTGAATGTGAACAACCGAGAGAGCACTTTCAGTCGCCTGTTCGAAAGAAACACGCTGTATCGCAGTCAGCAATGTTTTTTCAGCGATCTTGTTCGCCTCCTGCTCCGCTTCTTCATGAATTTTGTGTATCGTTTCCGTCGCTTCTTCCCTTGCAACCGCAACCATATTCTCTATCAGCTTCTGCTTCGCCTCTTCAGCCTGAAGGTTACCAATCGCTTCAAGTTTCTGGTTCTGCTCGGCAATAATCCGCTCCAGATCACTGTTTTTACTTGCAACCATCTCCCTGTCATGCTCAAGCCCCTTGAGTTTTTCGGAAACCTTTTTTTCGCTTTCCTTAAGGTCCTGACTCTGCCGCTTCACATTATTTTCTTTCTGGCGGATCTGTTTCTGAAGCTGATTGAACTTGTTGTTCTTTACCGTAACATCTGCATCGAATTCTCGTCTTCGTTTTTTCCATTCCTGATTCACTTCGGCGACTTTCAGATCTTTGTATTCATTCGCTTCTTTCTGGGCCTCCTGTACGATCTGAACTGCCCGCTCTTCTGCTTCAAGCACTTTTGTCGTTCCGATCTTCTCAAGCAGAAAACGACCGATAAAAAACCCTACGCAAAAAAACAGAAGTGACGCAATAACTATTAAAACAAGATTAACGACAATCCCCATTAAATTCTACCTCCTTTGTGCGCCCGTTGTCCGATAAAAAGGGCACTTTTTAATGCAAAAAAAAATCCGCACCTGCAGGGATGTGTAAGATTTAAGAACCCGTATTCAGTACGGTGGGCGCCTCCTTCAGATTTTTTGCTTCCTATGGGATCCCGTCTCCGGAATCCTCTGAACCCTTGAGTTCAGCAAGGCCTGCAATCCAAAAGAAGAGTACAGCTCCCAGTTCTTAAGTGTTGGTTCTTTTACTTACAAAACACCCCTGTAATCGGTGCGGATATTTCTTCTACTTCTAATGTAAACGATTAGAACGAATTTTGCTCAAGAAAAAGATTAAGCTGGTCGATTTTTTTTTCCATCGATGACAGCTTCGCCATAAGTTCGTTTTTCTTCTCTGCAAAATGAATTGCAGCGAGTACCGCAAACTTTTTAACCTCCAGGTCCGGAGCTTTCCCGGCGAACTGTTGCATAACCTCATCAACCTCAAATGCAGCCTGTTCCGTCGATTCGCGACTCTCGACCCTTAACGGATAGTTATCACCAAAGATGTTGACATTTATTTTTTCCATCAACCTCTTAACCCGGCATCTCGTTTCTTAGCTCAATTTCTATTCTTTGCAGGATCATAACCAGTTTCTGTCTCACCTGTACTTTTTCCTCGTAGGAAAAACCATCGACCGCTCCTCCTTGCCCGCTTCCCGAAACAGAAAGCTTGCATGATCGCAATATCGACTGAAGACTCGTAATTTCAGCCTGCAACATTTCATTTTGTTTCCGGCAATCAGTCAGCTGTTCAACAATCTGCTCAACCCGTCGTTCAAGCAGATCAAGACCAGAACTTTCGCTGCCTTCTATGCGTTTCTCCATACCTTTACGCATCAAACTTGCCGAATTACCGCACCAAGCCTGCTTTCTGCATTTTCCATGACTTTCTGGAGAATCTTTTTGACTTTTTCTTCTTTAAGAGTTCCAGAGTGATCTGTAATATTCAGAGATAACGCAATACTTCTTTCTACCTTCCCGCCACTGTTTTCCAGCTCCCTTTCGAAAAGATCGAATACCCGAACGCTACTGATCAGAACGTCACTGGTTTTCACACAATCGACCAGCTTCTGAACCTCCAACCCTTCAGGAAGTATAAATGAAAGATCTCTTTCAACAACCGGGTACCTGGAAGGGGGCTCGTAACAAACATTCAAGGTAAAACTGCGCTCGAGAACCTCCGTATCGATTTCAGCAACGAAAACCGGCTGATCTATATCAAATGCCTCAAGCAACTCAGGCGCTATCTGCTGAACTTTCCCGGCATGCAATTTCAGGGTTTTATCTTCTCCCTTCCAGTCACATGTAATGGAAAGCGTGCTTTCATTATAAATATTCAATGATGATTTATCAAGCAAATTCAATTTACCCAACAGCATCTCCACTGAACCTTTCATATCGAAAAAATCAACCTGTTCTTTTTTCCGAGCCCAGTTTACCGGATAACGACTTCCGGTGATGGCAAAAACAAGCTGTTCTTTTTCTGTCATGCTTTTCGCGGCATCGTCCTCTTCATTCAAAGTGAAAAACGAGTGAGCCACCTCGAAAAGCCGCATATTCCTTATCCCATGTTTGATATTATGGGATATTACCTTAAGCATTGTCGGTACGAGAGAAGGACGGAGAACTTCAAGACCTTCGCTGATGGGATTCAACACCGGAACCGCCTGCTGTTCGAACTGCAAAGCATCACGCTTTGTAATCAAAGGATTTGTAAGAATTTCCCTGAACTGCAGGCCGATCATAACAGAGCGAAGATAGTCAGGGAAATATTCGGGATTTTCCCTTGACTGGGGATAGCTTGCCACCATCCTTTCTGAAGCGGCAATATTGTTATACCCTTCCAATCTGGCAATCTCCTCGATAAGATCGATTTCCTGCTCAACGTCGACTCTAAAGGATGGAACCGTAAATATCAGGTTTTCGTCTTTTTCATTGGCTGTCATGAAAAAGCCGATATACTCCAGCATGGAAACCATTTTTTCCATGGGTATCGAACAACCAAGAATTTCATTGGCTCTTTCAGGACGTAATGCAACCGTTATGCTGCCGGGAGGAACCGAACCGGCCTCTTCCGCTTCGGTGATCTCTCCCCCTGCAAGCTCAAGAATGAGCTTGACCGCACATTGCGCCGCAAAACGTACATTTCCCGGGTCGATCCCCCGCTCAAAGCGATAAGCCGAGTCACTTGTCAATCCAAGAATTTTCGAGGCTTTTCTTACCACGCCTGGAGAAAAATATGCCGATTCAAGCAATATATCGGTTGTTGCTTCGCTCACAGCCGAGTCATAACCACCCATGATACCTGCTATGGCTACCGGCTTTTCCTGGTCACAGATAACCGGCATACCCGGTTGCAGTTCATAGGCTTCCTGATTGATAGCAACGATTGATCCGCTCACATCGGTTCTCACCTGTACGCTTTCTCCTTGCAGTTTCAACAGGTCAAAAGCATGAAGAGGCTGACCGAGAGCATGCAAAACGTAGTTGGTAATATCGACAATATTGTTTTTGGGGCGAAGCCCTATACTTTCAATTTTCTGTTTTAACCATGAAGGAGACTCCTTCACCGCTGCATTGCGGATAACGATACCGGTATAATAGGGACAGGCGTCGGAGTTTTTTATCGTTACAAGATTTTCTGAACCTGAAAAGTCTACATTACAGGCTTCCGGCAATGCCACCTGCGCAGTTCCTACCATCTCTCTGGCAACCCCAAGATGTGAAAGGACATCCGGACGATTCGGCGTAACCGCAATATCAAGTATGGTATCGGCATCGAGATACGACGCGACAGGCCGGCCTATTTCGCAATGCTCCTCGAGCACCATAATCCCGGAGTGGTCGTCAGACAAACCAAGCTCATCTGCGGCGCATATCATTCCGAACGAACGTTCACCGCGTATCTTGGATTTTTTTATGGTAAAGCTGTCGCCTTCGGGTGTTTCAAGCTTTGCGCCGATCATTGCGACCGGAACAAGTTGACCTTCGGCTACGTTGGATGCTCCGCAAACAATTTGCAGCGGCTCGACCTCGCCTGCATCGACCTGGCATATCTTCAGACGATCGGCATTCGGATGCGGTTTGACCTCTTGAACCTTTCCAACAACAACAAGAGAATCGGGCAATTTCTTCGTAATGACATCCTCGACTTCAAGTCCGAGAAAGGTAAGTTGATCGACAAGGGAAGAAATATCTGAAGTTATGGAGGGAACGAAATCCTTGAGCCAGTTTACGGAGATTTTCATGAGAAACCCGTTTCTGTATTAATAACAAAAAAGCTCTGATCGAAAATCGAACAGAGCTGTACAGAAAAAAAGCTATCGTCTCCGATAATCCGGCAAACCGAAATCATACAACACCGATCCTTTCTCATAAAATCAAGCCGGATCTCGTGAGAGATAGTATGTGACCCCAACGGGATTTGAACCCGTGCTACCACCTTGAAAGGGTGGTGACCTAACCACTAGTCCATGGGGCCATCAAGGAGACACCTCTATTTATTTGTTGCGCACCATGATTACTTCGTTGGTCGGTGCTCGAACTCCTCATGTACTCTGTGTACACTCCGGATTCTGCGCTCCGTCCGCCTTGTACTCAAGGCGCTCACGACAATAAATAAATAGAGGCACCCAAGAGGGTGAATGAGGGGACTCGAACCCCCGACCTCCAGGGCCACAACCTGGCGCTCTAACCAACTGAGCTACAATCACCATTAAAAATGGTATACATCATTGCATGCCCGACTGGACTCGAACCAGTAACCCTCAGCTTAGAAGGCTGATGCTCTATCCAATTGAGCTACGGGCACAACTAAGCTCTTACCAATGAACACTCCATATCTGTCGGGGCACCGAGACTCGAACTCGGGACCTCCTGCTCCCAAAGCAGGCACGCTACCAGCTGCGCCATGCCCCGCTCTGCTGGAAGGCTCTTAATATAGCACTCTGACGTTTAGAAACAAACTCTTTTTGCTCTCCCGGGCAAAAAACTTTCAGCTTTTCCAACGCCACAGGCAATTCAAGAATTCCACAATGTAACAAAAACAAAAAATCCCAAAACAGCACAACAATCAGGGCTCGTCTTAACGCAACCGCTCAACGCGAATCGCTCCCGACTGCATCTTCTTCGGTAACCAGCTTTCCTGCAAAGCGTTTCAGCCTCAGTTCAAGTATTTTGGCATCATACCCTGCCGAAGCGATGCTTTTTCTTGCATCGATAAGGTTGAGTTGGGCTTCCCTGAACGCTGTTGTCGTCAACTGTCCGAGAACATACAACTCTTTCGAACGCCGGAAATTCAGTTCAGCCGTTTCAAGGTTTTTTTTCTGAAATTCCAGAATATCGAGGTTGTTCAAGTACTCCTGCCAGGTATCTGCAACCTGCTTTTCAAGCTCACTGAGAGCTTTCTGCTCGAGCAACTTCTTGTTTTGCAGTTCTATACGGGCATTTTGACTATTGATACTCGATTGAAAACCGTTGAACAAATTGAAGTCCAGTGTCAAAGCCGCCGAAAAGTCCCCTGACAGATCATCCGTTCCCGCATCGAATCCTGTTTCGGTATTGCTGAAACCGTAACCAACCTGAACACCCACCTCAGGAAAAAAGTCGGCCCTTTTTATACCAAGCTCATATTCCGCCTGTTTTACCGACTCCCGAGCGATCAGATATGCTGAAAAAGACTGTTTTGCACCCTGCAATACCTCTTCTCTCCTGAGGTTCTTATCGAAAGAAACATCTTTCTTGACACTCAAGGATGTATCAACGGGACGATTCAGTAAAAGATTCAATGCGCGATTAGCATTGTGCATGTCAAGCATCGCATCTTTCCACGACACACTGTCTGCATTGACATCTACCGATGCCGACAGCACTTCAAGAGTGTTTGCCTGTCCATACTCCGCCCTGAGACGTGCGCGTTCAAGACGGTCCCTGGATATGGCAAGAGCTTCTTCAGCAACAACAACCTGCTCGGTTGCGTTTGCAAACTTATAAAATGCCTCACTCACTTCCAGAATAACACCTTCAATGGTATTGCGCGCCTGAAACCTGCCAATTTTTCCTGCACTTTTGAGCTTTCTGAACGTATAAATGTTACCCAACCCGTCAAACAAGGTATAGTTTGCCTGCAAGGTTACACTTGTCGTGGTAAACTCATTGAACCCGGGTGATGAGGTCTTCTCATTATCCTGGTAGTTCATCGATCCGACAAGATCGATTTTCGGCAGCAAGCCTGCATTTCCGATGTTGACATTGTTGCTGCTGATCTCTCGCTCTCCCCTGGCCACCTGGATATCCTGATTGTTGGCAAGAGCCTCGACAACGGCATCCTCAAGGCTCAACCGTTCCGTAGCCGACAATGATGAAACCAGAAAAACACCGAGAAACAACAACACCCCGGCAAACACCAGACTTACACAGGAAATAGCACGTCCGATTCTTCTTGCCATAGCCTCTTCTTTTTTTACTTCCTGAAACCCTCTTTTCCTGTTACGATCATTATTCTTCTTTTTCCGTCCCTCTTTCCCCGGCATGCTTTGTTCCAACTACAGTGACAATTCATTATCGCCATGCATCTACCGCTGTATGCTGTGCCTGACAGTCTACTTTTCCGACTCTTCATTATCGAACGGTTCCCGATGCATTATTGCAGGTTCAACTGCTTCGGGCAATGGCTTTTCTCCTTGTAAAAGTCCTATGACCAGCACTTTCGCGCGATTGAGCAAAACCAGGAGGGCTGGCAGCATTACAAGCGTCAAGAGTGTACCGAACAACAACCCGTATGCAACCGAAATAGCCATTGGACTCAGGAACTGTGCCTGACGGCTTTTTTCGAAAATCAGCGGGCCGAGACCAGCTATGGTCGTCAGTGATGTAAGAACAATCGGCCTGAAGCGGCTGAGCCCCACTTCATAAATCGCGTCGGAAAACTTCTTCCCTTCCTGCAAACGGCTGTTGAACGTGTTGACAAAAACCAGGGAATCGTTGATAACGATACCGATCAAAGCGATAACGCCGAAAAGTGAAAGAATGCTCATCAGATACCCTTGTATGAAATGCCCCCATACAACCCCGACAAGACTGAATGGAATCATGAGAAAAACAACAAAGGCCTGTAGAAAAGAACGGAAAGAAAACACCACCACAAGAAACATCATCCCGAGAACAACCGGAAAAACACTCTTCATTGAATTGGTTGTCTTGTCACTTTCCCGGCTTTGTCCCTCAAAGTCATAGCTTACATCCGGAAACGCTTCCAGGAGACCAGGCATGATCTGTAAATCGATGCGTTCGAGCAGGTTGGGAACCGACTCTTTCGAACTGACAATATCCGCTTCGATTTTCACCACTCTCTGAGCGTCGATATGGTTTACCGAAGATACCCCCCGCTGTATCCTGACATCAGCAAGTGCACCGAGAGGAAACGCTCTGCCGTCATGTAGCCGAATGTCCATCCGTTCCATATTCGCGACCGATTCGCGATCGGTCTCGGAAAACCTCACCCAGACTTTCACCTCATCGATCCCCCGCAAGATTCTCTGAACCTCGTAACCGAAAAAACCGCTCCTGACCTGATTCATAACGTCAGACTCACTGAGACCGAGCGACCTTGCCCTATCGTTAAGCGTGATGCGAACTTCTCGCAAACCGGGCGGATCGTCATCGATGATATCCTTCAGTTCCGGCATTTTTCTCAGTTCTCCTTCAAGATACTCCTTGGCACCTCTCAACTGTGACAAGTTATCGCTTTTAAGCGCTATCGAAACCGGCATTCCCCAAAAGCCACCTGTTCCGACCTGCAGTTTTTCAGCACCGGGAATTATGCCTATTTTTTCCCGTATGGCATTGGATACCTGCATGCTCGACCACTCACGGTACCGCCCCTCGAGCAATGTAATCCTGAGGCCTCCCTTATGTGCATCCGGTCCGACGCTGCGCCCTATGGCTTCGACGAGATCAAGCCCGTACTCTTGCTTGTATTCCTCACTTACCTCCCGCACATTCATTTCCATACGAGCAAGCAGGCTGTCGGTTACTGTTTGGCGTGTTCCCGCAGGCATTTCAAACGTCAGTTCCACATTATCGAACTCGAGATTTGGGAAAAAAGTCAGCTTGACAATCCCCCCCTGCAGTGCACCGATAGTGACAAGCATCAGAGCAACGGGTATGACAGCTGTAACGATGGGATTATTGATACTGAAACGCAGGACAGGCGCATAAAACCTGTCCCGTTGAAAGCGTATGAATGCTTCCGATTTTCGTAAAAGCCATGTCTTTTTTTCAGCTCCCCCCCGCAGAGCCTTGGAATGGGCAATATGGCCGGGCAGAATGAAAATCCCCTCGACAAGGGAGATAAGAAGTGTGGCTATAACGACAAACCCAATGTCCCTGAAACGTTCTCCGAAAGCTCCTTCAAGGAACAGAAAGAGCATAAAAAACACAATGGTAGTCAGCACCGCCGCTATAACCGATGGAAGCACATCCATGGTACCCTTAACTGCTGCATCGAGCGGTTTCAAACCTTTTTCATGCTGCTGATAAATGCTTTCCGCAATAACGATACCGTCATCGACCAGAATACCGACAACGAGGATCATGGCAAGCAGGGACACAACATTGATGGTCAGCCCGTAAAAGGTACCGAGCATGAACATGCCTGCAAATGAAAGGGGAATTGAAAGTGCAACCCAGAAAGCCATTCTCGGGTTCAGTGAAAAAGAAAGGAACAGAATAACGAGAATACTACCGATCAATCCGTTGTTCGTCAGAATATTTGCACGTTCCTGAACAATGCCCGACCCATCTCGCAACAGGCTGACCGATATATCATCATGTTCCCTGTCGAACGTTTCCATGTAAGCCGCAACCCGACCGGCAATACTGAACATGTCCTCGTCGCTGGTCTTTTCAATATCGATTGTCACCGATGGCTTCCCATCGAAGTAGGTCCTGTTCGGATCTTCCGACCAGCGATCTTTGATCACAGCAATATCTCTCAAAAGAACGACACCCCCTGCAGCTGTAGTCCGGACCACTATATTTTCAACATCGATGGCATAATAACCCTGATTATCCAAGCGGATCAGGAGCTCTTCCTCCAACCCCTTGATAGTCCCGCCGGTAATCCTCAAATTGGCCTCACCTACAGCAGAAGCCACTTCATCGAATGTCAAACCATAGGATTTCAGCACATCCTCGCGGACACTTACCTCAATTTCTTCTTCAGGAAACCCGCTTAACGTAATCTTCGAAATACCTTCATTGTTGCGCAACTCGCGCTCAATCCTTCGGGCGTAGGTTTTCAGGACCTGCAGTTCCACATCACCGTGAATGGAATATGCCACGACGAAGTCGGTCATCTCCCTTTTGTATATCCTGATTTTTTCCAGTCCTACAGGAAAGGAGCTGATCTGGTCGACGGCATTACTCACCTCTTGAAGCAACACATTCGCATCGTAGTTCTGAAGCAGCTCAACGGTAATCGTAGCGGTGTTTTCAGCGGAAACGGAAGTCACCCTTTCTATTCCGGTTACGCCTTTGAGTTCATCTTCTATTTTGAGAGTGATGCCTTCTTCAATCTCTTCGGGTGAAGCACCAGGGAAAGAAGCAACGACAAAGATGGTGTGAGACGGGACTTGAGGGAAAAACGTCGTTTTCATCCCATTGAAAGCAAGAAACCCGAAAAGGAAAATCGCCAGAAAAACCGCATTGCCGAGAACCGGATACCTGATAAATTGCCTGATAATTCCTTTCACAATCCAGAATCAGCTTTGAGGCACCTTGCAAAAACAGCTTTCCCAGACGAACCGGAATGCGTGGCAACATGCCCTTTTGTTATAGAATATAATATCATATCCCTTTTCACTTCGAACCGGACGGGTCCTCTTCCTGCACTGTCGCTATCGACCCAGATATAACCATACCACTGAACAGCCCTTCCACAGGTTCAGCAACGATCTCAGTGCCATCCGGAATACCGCGGACAATCGCCATTCGTCCGTCAACCGAAACAACGTCCACCGGAAGCAACAGTACAACAGAATCTCTCAATGCAAACACACGGTTCTCATTATCGAGCAGTTCACGGGCTATAACCGATGCATCCTCTACCGGCACGTTCAGAGATGCGGAAAGATACATACCATCTTTCAAACGGGAATCATCGAGAAGCACATAAACCCCAACGCTCTGCGTATTTGGATCGATCGCATCGTTAACGCGGGCAACCCTTGCCTCTATCGAGCCGTTAAAGTCATCGGATGAAAGTGTTATGCGGTCCCCCTTCCGAATGAACGCCGCCTCTCGAACCGGTGCTGACAGTTCCAGCTCGTATGCAGTTGTAGCCGCAAACTCCCCAAGCTTTTGCCCATTGCGAACCAGAATACCAGGATTTGCTTCCGAAACAGTAACGACACCATCAAACGGCGCAAGGATGCTGTACTTGGCCAGAGTCTCTTCCATGCTGCGGACAGCATAAAATTTAGTGTAGATATTCCTTGCCGCCACATAATTTCTCAACCTGTCATTTGGTGCCGGAGGCAAAGGACGCAGGGGCTTGACGATACTGAAATTATCCAGGTATTTTTTCCATGGCCCGGCATACCCTGGAAAATCAATCAAAAGATCCGGCATGAGTAACGTAAGCTCATTGAGCAATGAACTTTTTTCTGCCAGAACCGTATTGCGGTAAACACTATCCTCGATCCTGAGCAAGACGTCTCCCTTTGCAAACCTGCGTCCTTCTCTGAACGGTTTTGCCCCATCGACAAACACACCGGTCACTTCGGCGTATATCTCGATTTTTTTAAGAGCGTCAACCTTTCCGTTCATTTTGATGACCCTCTGCACCTGTTGGTTCGTTATCTCTACAACAGGAACCTGACTGTCCCTTTTTGGAACAATCCGTTCCGTTTGCTGTTGTTTTCCGGATCCGAGCAACCGCCCTATAAGGATACCGGCCACAACGATAATCGCAGCATAAGCGTAGGGCTTGAACTTCAAAAGAATCGGGTGTTTTTGTTTCATAACTGACTGCTGTAGCTTCTGCGGATTACCTTTTTAGATTTTCACAGCGTTTTCCCTCAGCTTCGCAAGAACCTCAAAGACAACCCTGATATGCTCTTTTTCGATCCCTTCAAGCAGATGCTCGTTGAGAAGCTTAGCTTTTGGAAAAACTTTTTTTACGAGTGTTTTTCCTTGAGGCGTAAGATATGCAAGATTTGAACGACGGTCATGCTCGGCTTTTTTTCTAACCGCAAGTTTCTTTTTTTCAAGACTGTCGAGAATGCGTGTTATCGTTGCATCATCCTTCAGAACACTCTCGGCAATAACACTTTGACTCAATCCGTTTTTGGAATGCAGACGAGCAAGCACGGCAAACTGTTCAGGCGAAATGTTTTCTGCATATTTTGTAATCCTGGCAGCAAAAACCCTCCGAAGAATATTTGAAGTAATCCCTACCTGATAGCCGATAAGTTTTTTAATTGCATCTTTTTCTTCAACCATATCAATTTATTTGATACTTAAATATTTGAGATTGCAATTATAAAATAACCCGGCAATTAAAAAATCAAACACCTATAGAGTTCTGACGAAGGTTTTTCAACATGCGGATCCTCCCTACTCTTTTTCCAGACGGTTGAAAAAAGTTTGTAGTATCTCTGCGAGCGCATCGTTATCAATCATCTCAATGGCTTTGCTCAGAGAGACAATTCTGCGTTTCCTGACATGCATCTCTTCCCACCTGTCAAGCAATTCCTCAACATAGAATGGATAAACACGAACGGTACAAGTTCCTCCCCATTTTGGATAATCATAACGGCCAAGCTCTTTTTTCCTGACATTGCCGACAACACCAGCCTCTTCGTAAGCCTCTTTTGCAGCCGAATCATGAGGAGACATATCTTTTTCGACAATTCCTTTCGGGATGGTCCACCGCTTGGATTTCCTGGCGGTAATCAGTACCACCCTTCCATTCAGAACAGGCACGACCCCCGATTGGTTATAAAACCACTCCGGCTTTGACGACATGACATTATGCTCTTTTACGTTCATATTATTCCCTTTTCTCAAGAACCGGGTAAACCGGATAAGCACGAGCAACAATACAAAAAAACCTTATTAGAGTCGACCCTTAGGGTGAAAAGAGATTTTATTTTTTTATCCTTTAGTAAACTGGTATTTGTACAACGTCCAACAACCCCTTTTAACAAACCCGTTACATGCCATGAAAGCGATAATACCTGTTGCAGGAGTCGGTTCGAGATTACGTCCGCATACCCTTTCTCAGCCAAAAGTTCTTCTGAATGTTGCCGGAAAACCGATCATCGGCCATATCATGGATAAACTCATCGCTTCAGGTATCGATGAAGCAATTGTCATCGTCGGCTACCTCGGCGAGATGATAGAGTCCTATCTCAGTGAAAACTACAATATTCGTTTAACGTTTGTCAATCAGCAGAAACGCCTGGGGCTCGCTCATGCGATCGGAATGTGCAAGGAGCATGTCAATAATGACGAACCGGTGTTCATAATTCTCGGAGACACCATTTTTGATGTTGAGCTCTCGGGAATACTGAACAGTCCCTCTTCCAGCCTGGGAGTCAGGGAGGTGGAAGACCCCAGCAGGTTCGGCATAGCCATAACCAATAACGGCCGCATTGTAAAGCTTGTTGAAAAACCGAATGAACCGGTAGGCAACCTCGCAATCGTGGGACTCTACTATATCAGGAACTCGGATTCGCTTTTTGCCTGTATCGACAGTCTGATCAGGGAAAACATAAAAACAAAGGGAGAGTATCAACTGACCGATGCCTTACAGATGATGCTGGAAAAAGGTGAGTCTTTGACGACATTTCCGGTCAACAACTGGTATGATTGTGGTAAACCCGAAACGCTTCTCTCGACAAACGAAATTCTTCTGAAAAGCCATAGTACCGAATCGTCTTTTCCCGGCTGCATTATCAACAAGCCGGTGTTCATCGCGAAAAGTGCGCAAATCGACAATGCCATCATCGGCCCGAATGCGACAATAGGAGAAAACACCGTTATCAAGGATGCCTTCATTAAAAACTCTATCGTTGGTAACGACTCGAATGTACAGCACGTTTTTCTCGACAAATCAATCATCGGCAACAATGCATCTCTGTCCGGCCACGCTCATGAGGCAAACATAGGAGATTTTTCAGACATCAAACTCCGATGAGTCGACGATCGAAACAACATATCGCATTTATACCCTCGTCTTCCGTTTGGAATACAAACCTGACAGTGTGAACGACACCTTTCGCACCGCCAGAGGATATCGCGAGGGACACAATAAATTAACGGAGGCCCCCTTGCATGAGTAGTTCCGAATGATTACATTGTGCACTTATCCGGCATCCCCATTACCTATGGACACGGTGCCGAAAGCTTCCGCCAAGATTTTGCCGGAATGCTTGTACCCAGGGTTTTCCGTGTCCAGTCTGCTTCTTAAATCCAACGTACACGCCAAACCCCTTGTAAGACAAGCAAGAGCTTTTCTTGTAGTTCTTGTTGTTACGGTAAACAATAAATATCAACGAAAATGACACAGTCAAGATACTTCTTTACTTCAGAGTCTGTATCAGAAGGGCATCCGGATAAGGTTTCAGACCAGATCTCCGATGCAGTATTGGATGAATTTCTTCGTCAAGACCCGAATTCCCGTGTCGCATGCGAAACATTTGTAACCACCGGTCAGGTCATTGTCGGTGGAGAAGTAACGACAAAAGGTATTGTAGATATACAGAAGCTTTCAAGAAAAGTCGTCGAACAAATCGGGTACAACAAAGGCGAATACATGTTTGAAGCCAATTCCTGCGGTGTACTCTCAGCGCTTCACAGTCAGTCACCCGATATTAACAGAGGAGTTGACCGCAAAGAAGAAATTGAAGACGAACTCGACAGAGTCGGTGCCGGCGACCAGGGAATGATGTTCGGTTACGCTTGTACCGAAACCCCGGAACTGATGCCTGCCGCCATACAGTACGCTCATGCACTGGTTAAAAAGCTTGCCGATATCCGCAAAGCCGGCGAAACAATGACATACCTTCGTCCGGACTCGAAAAGCCAGGTAACTCTTGAATATATTGACGGAGTCGCAAAAAGAGTCGATGCAGTTGTTGTTTCGACCCAGCATGACCCTGAACCGGAAGGCTGCAGCGAACAGGAATGGCAGGACATCATCAAAAAGGATATTATCGAAAACGTTGTCAAAGAAGTCATTCCTGCAGAAATGCTCGACGAGAACACCAAATTTCATATCAATCCGACAGGGCGCTTCGAAATCGGCGGACCTCATGGTGATACCGGTCTGACAGGACGCAAAATCATTGTCGATACTTACGGTGGTGCCGCTCCTCACGGTGGTGGCGCATTCAGCGGCAAAGATCCATCAAAAGTAGACCGTAGTGCAGCCTATGCATCACGCCATGTTGCCAAGAATATCGTAGCGGCAGGCCTTGCTGAAAAGTGTACCGTTCAGGTTTCCTATGCAATTGGTGTTGCCCGTCCCGTTTCAGTATACATCGATACACACGGTACAGCGGTAAACGGCCTCGGTGATGCTGAAATCCAGGAAAAAGCCGAACAGATTTTCGATCTCAGACCCGCCGCAATCATTAGCCACTTCAGCCTGGACAACCCTCAAGGTTGGTGTTACCAGGATACGGCTGCTTACGGTCATTTCGGTCGTTCTGTTTTCCCATGGGAAAAAACCGATAAGGTTGAAGAATTGAAGCAAGCATTTAGTCTGTGATTCTATATTTCAAAGCAAAAAACACACTATCACTATGATGACAACTGACACTGAAGTACTCAACTACAAAGTGGCAGACATCTCTTTAGCCGACTGGGGGCGAAAAGAAATTGAAATCGCAGAAAAAGAGATGCCGGGCCTGATGGCTACCCGTCGGAAATACGCGGGCAAAAAGCCATTGAAAGGAGCCCGTATTATGGGTTCATTGCACATGACGATCCAGACCGCGGTCCTGATCGAGACCCTGGTTGATCTTGGTGCCGAAGTTCGCTGGGCAAGCTGTAACATCTTTTCGACTCAGGACCATGCCGCAGCTGCAATCGCGGCTGCAGGAATTCCGGTTTTTGCCTGGAAAGGGGAAACGCTCGAAGACTACTGGTGGTGCACCCGTCAGGCATTGTCTTTCGCAGACGGAAAAGGCCCGAATGTCATAGTCGACGACGGAGGCGATGCAACCTTGATGATACATCTCGGTTACAAGATCGAGAATGAACCCGCGATGCTTGATAAAACACCTGGCAATGCCGAAGAACAAGCATTGTACGGTCAGCTCAGAGAAGTTTTCGAGGCCGATAACCAGCATTGGCACAAGATTGCTCCTGAAGTCAGGGGCGTCTCCGAAGAAACGACAACAGGTGTCAACAGGCTCTACCAGATGATGGAGAAAGGGGAGCTCCTCTTCCCCGCCATCAACGTCAACGACTCGGTCACCAAATCAAAGTTCGACAACCTTTACGGATGCCGTGAATCACTTGCCGACGGCATCAAACGCGCCACGGATGTTATGCTTGCCGGCAAGGTAGTTGTCGTTCTCGGTTACGGGGATGTCGGTAAAGGCTGTGCCCATTCAATGCGCTCTTACGGAGCAAGAGTTGTTGTTACCGAAATCGACCCTATCTGCGCTCTTCAGGCAGCCATGGAAGGCTTTCAAGTTTCCACCATGGAAGACGCCATCAAGGAAGGCAACGTTTTTGTTACCACAACCGGCAATAAAGACGTTATCACGCTCGAACATATGACGCAGATGAAAGATGAAGCCATTGTCTGCAACATCGGGCATTTCGATAACGAAATTCAGGTAGACAAGCTCAACAGCTATGCCGGTGCGAAAAAAACAAACATCAAGCCGCAGTTCGACAAGTATACCTTTGACGACGGACACTCGATCTATCTGCTTGCTGAAGGTCGCCTGGTCAATCTCGGCTGTGCAACCGGCCACCCATCGTTTGTTATGAGTAACTCTTTTACCAATCAGACCCTGGCACAGATCGAGCTCTGGACGAAAGAGTACGCGACAGGGGTATATTGTCTTCCGAAAAAACTCGATGAAGAGGTTGCACGACTACACCTCGAACAGCTGGGAGTCAATCTTACCCGACTTTCACAGGAACAGGCCGATTACATCGGAGTTCCCGTAGACGGACCATACAAGCCCGAGCACTATCGATACTGATTCAGGCTCTTGCTTTTACCGTAAAAAAAGCTGTACCGGCAGAACCGGTACAGCTTTTTTATTTAGCGTCGCAACACATTCATGCAAACGTCCAGGTCTACCGTTTCGTAACGAACCTGATCCGGCACCCATACGAAATCACGAAATACCAGGCTTGCCTATCGTTTACCTTGTAAGCAAGGAGATACAGGACAACGAAGAGACTCCCAGGGTCGAGCTTCGCTTGCCCGAGGATGACAGGTTGAGAGAAGTTACCGTTGTATTGCACCTTACAAGGAAGCCTAAAAGGACGATAACATTGGAAAAAGCGGAATGATGAATGACTGCTTGTTATAAAATACGAGAGGCTGCCTTTTCGAGGCAGCCTCTTTTTTGCTGGGGCGGCAGGATTCGAACCTGCGAATGTCGCCTCCAAAGGGCGATGCCTTACCACTTGGCCACACCCCAGTATTGTATCACTAATGTCACTGACGCCAAGCGGAGGAAAGTATAAAAAGAATAAGTTAAAACTAAAAATCCCTTTTGTTCAAAGCTACCTATTTTTGCGCTTTTGCTATACTTTTTTAATTTAATTTTTTGCTGTTTTTACATTTCATCTTTGACCACCTCCTACCCGGCCGCTCTATGACAAGAATTAAGATTTGCGGAATAACGAACCTCGATGATGCCCTTGCCGCAAGTATGGCAGGAATCCATGCTCTCGGGTTCAATTTCAGCAAATCAAGCCCGCGCTATATTCACCCAAAAGACGCACGAAAAATCATCGATGGACTCCCTCCCTTTGTTTCCTGTGTCGGAGTATTCGTCGAGCAGGAACCGGCTGAAATCAATGCCATATGCAAAAACTGTAACCTCGACCTGGCTCAGCTCCACTCCGAACGCTATACTCCGGAAACAGCCCTCGCGATTACAAGCGCAAAGGTCATACGGGTATTTCGAGCCGGGCCGGACTTCTCGATGAAAGAAGTCATAATGTTTGCCGAAAAAACCGGATTCAGGTCATTTCTTTTCGACGCCTATCGTCCAGATCAGGCTGGAGGAACAGGAACCACTATAGCAAAACAGACAGCGCAAAAGATCTTCACGAAGATGGAAAGTATCGGCCATGGTATACTCGCCGGCGGGCTCAACCCTCTGAATGTTACAGAAGCAATTCGGACAGTCAAACCTTATGCAGTCGATACCGCAAGCGGAGTGGAAGAATCACCTGGGAAAAAAGATCATCAAAAAATCATTGATTTCGTCCACGCTGTCAAAAAAGCCGAAAAAGCACCCTCGATATCCTAAAAAGATACATTTTCAGGCATACAATGTTTGATGTGCTCGAAAATCAAACCACCTGCAGTCTCAGGAAGTTCAAGCGTGATAAGATGTCCGCAAGCCGGCACATTGACAAAAATGCCTTTCCGGCAATACCCAGCAAGTTTTTTGGTGTTCTCAGGGGTCATGATGCTGTCTCCGTCACCGGCCGCAAACAGTACCGGAACCTGCAAAGCCTCGACAAAACCAACGAGACTTTCCGTAACCTCCATGGAGGTTATCTGGCTTGTTGACTGTTCAATGGCTTCAGGAGCACAAAGAGCGAGACTTTCAAAACCAATCTGAACATCATGGAACAAGACGGTATTGCGGGAAAGTACGAGACGGGCAAATACATACGCAGGCAACCACCAAGTGATTTTCCGTAAAAGATTATTGAATGTGAAATTCAATGTTGCCGGCGCCATCTTTTCTACAAAGCGGTTGTTCTCAAGATAACCGAAATTGAAAAACGCCATCGAAAGAATCTTTTCAGGGCGTTGCTTTGCGTAATGAAGCGCGATAAAAGGGCCGAATGAAAATGCCGCAATATGAAATTTTTCAAGCTTGAGCTTGTCTACAAGTGCCTCAAGGTTTTCGGCAAAAGAATCTATCGAATAATCATTTCGGGGATCATTATCCGACCAGCCATGCCCTTTGAGATCATACGCAATGGTTCTTATACCTCTTTCATTAAGAAAGCGGATAATATGATGCCACCACATCCACCAGCAATCCCAACCATGAACAAGAAGAACAGTCTCACCGGTAGAGCCCGGTCCCGAATCATGATAGTGGTGAACGACTCCGTTCAACTCGATAAAACAGCTTTTTGCGATTAAACCCTTCTCGTACTCTACATTCAGGGAATCTTCCCGTTTCCCGGCAGCCTCACGTTTGTTGAGCTTTTCACGATAAGCCAGAAATTTCTCCGTAGGCTGCGTTATTTGTTCTTCTGTCACAATTACCACGTTACTTACAAAATGTTTAAGAGTGAAATATATGGTCTTTATCGTAAAACCGAGCCTTTTTTATACGCCTTAAATTTGTTACGGAGTTGAAAACTTTACTATTACCATGCAACACCCGCACCATTCTTTTGTATCATGTTAGGCGGCATTTTCTCGTCATAACAGCTTTTTCATCGACTTATGCATAAAATCAGGATTCTTTTTCTTTGCACCGGCAATTCCTGCAGAAGTCAAATGGCCGAAGGCTGGGCACGATATTTGCATGGGGATATTTTCGAGCCCTATTCTGCGGGAACCGAAATACACGGCATGAATCAGAATGCAATCCGTGTCATGACCGAAGCAGGGATAGACATATCCTCACACCACTCAAAAAACGTTGAAGAAGTGCAGAATATTCCGTTCGATGTGATCATTACGGTATGTGACCATGCACATGAAAATTGCCCGTTTTTCCCCGGATCGGCAAAGCGCATCCATGCCGGATTCGACGATCCGCCACGTCTTGCCCAATCGATAAACGATCCGGAGAAAAAACTCGACTGCTACCGGAAAGTTCGTGATGAAATCCGGGATTTCATCGCACAGCTACCCGATGCCCTCCAAACCGTTTTTCAAACCCAGGGCTAAATTCTTGACATTATCGCAAATGCAGCCTCAGAGTAAAAGCCATACCTTTCATCATATCATTCCTTGGGAAGAATGATGCCGAATCCGGACAATACCGTTTACTTATCGATATAACCTTATTACGTTCTATCAATTGAAGTATGTTCAGTTCAAGAAAAAATACCTGCATAGCCGAAACGATCGGTACTTTTGCGCTGGTCTTTGCCGGTTGTGGCGCGATCATCGTCAATGACCTGTTTGGAGCACAGCTTGGCCATACTGGAATCAGCATGGTTTTCGGTCTCACTGTCATGGCAATGATCTACTCGATCGGAAACATTTCCGGAGCCCATATCAACCCTGCTGTCACTTTGGGTTTCTATTTTGCCGGGAGAATACAAAAGCAGGAGATTCTACCCTATATCACCTGCCAGTTTATCGGCGCTCTTCTTGCTGCAGGGTTGTTAAAACTGCTTTTCAGCTCCCATGAATCACTGGGGGCGACACTTCCTTCAGGGGGACTAATCAATGCCTTCGTTCTTGAGGTTGTTCTCTCGTTTTTTTTGATGTTCGTCATTCTGAACGTGTCAACCGGTCATATGGAAAAAGGTATTATGGCTGGCGTGGCTATCGGCGGCACTGTTGCCTTTGAAGCCCTTATGGGTGGTCCTGTGAGCGGTGCTTCGATGAACCCAGCCCGCTCTCTCGGACCAGCGCTTGTTTCAGGAAACCTCTCCACCCTCTGGATATACCTCACTGCACCGATCATAGGTACCTGGCTTGCACGTCCGACTTGCCGCATGATACAAGGCAATGAATGCTGCCACGTAAAAGACGAAACAACAGGTAAGGAATAACGATAGCCTGTATTTTTTTGTTTTTATTTTTTTCATATATTTGATGTATCAAATATTGATATATCAAACAAAGAGCCCGGTTCATTAAGTTTATTCAGCTAACATGCTTGTGAGCAATACATGGATATGAACACCTCGCTTGAAAACGACAGACAAATAAAGCGCTCGATGAAAAAAATGACAGCGTCCCAGCAAAAGCTTCTGAAAGTTTTTCACTTGATAACAGCATCCATTTGGTTATCAAGTGTCATTGCTCTTGCACTTTTACCGATTATTTCATCCCCAACAGCTACCGGTGATGAAGTTTATATGTACAATCTCGCCTACCATTTTATCGACATGTTTATCCTCACACCAGCTGCTGTTTTGACACTGATAACAGGGCTGATTTACTCGCTGTTCACAAAGTGGGGTTTTTTTCAACACGGGTGGCTTATATACAAATGGATCGTTTCATTGCTCATCGTTATCACCGGAACATTGTATTTCGGCCCTCTGGTGACAGAGCTTCTGGAAATTGCAGATCTAAAAAGAGTCGCCGCGCTAGAAGACCGTTACTATATGCAGGGCCACACCATCGGGCTCTTTGCCGCGATAGTAAACTCATCGCTGCTTATTGTCGCAGTAGTTGTATCCGTGTATAAACCCTGGAAAAACGTGAGGAAATGAGAGAGAGCTGTCTAGCAGCCAGCGATACGTAAATCATGAGCAACAGACTTGATCTGAAAGACCTGGGAGAAGCTGAACATGCGTCAACAACAAAGACATCTGGAAAGCAAGATATACTTTCCAGTCATCATTGGTTTTCCTTTGGCTATATGGGCTATTGCCCTGTTTTTTTATTCCGGCCCACTAATCCTGAGTTTCGAAGAAGTTCCTGTTCAGCGGGTCCTTGGAGAAGTAACAGCATCACTGGTTCTAACCCTTCTTGGTTTCAATCTCCTGATGACCACACGAGCACGCTGGATAGAAAAGATCGTAGGCGGTCTCGACAAAATGTATCTTATTCACCGCCAAAGCGCACTGCTTGCCTTGGTGCTGCTCTTTCTGCATGTTGTAGTTTCCCCCCGGTATCCTGAAATCAATCCCGGGAAACCGTTAGGAGTCCTTACCCTCTTGCTGATATTCACTGGCATAGCGGTCTCTGCTATCCCTTTTCTAAAACGGCACCTTCCTTATCACAAATGGTTGACGATACACCGTTTCATGGGGGCGTTTTTCCTTCTCGGGGTCTTCCATGCACTTCTGGTTCCGACACTGTTCAGCAAGCTCCCGCTCGTGCGAAGCTATATTCTCGGAATAGCTTTCTTGGGTACTGGATCCTGGGTCTATCGTGCCCTTCTTTACCGATGGATCCGTCCACACCGCTCTTATAGAGTGACAGACGTAAAGCGCTTGGGCAACGCAGTGCTTGCTCTCGAAATGGCTCCAACAGGAGCACCGTTATTATCGCTACCCGGACAGTTCGCGTTTTTCAAGTTTCCGGGCATCGATCCCGGTGAATCTCACCCTTTCACCATAGCAAGCGCTCCGGACCAGAACCGCCTGCGCATTGCGATCAAAAATCTAGGCGATTTCACCAGGTCTCTTCAAAAACAGATCAAGGTCGGCTGCACGGTAAAAGTCGAGGGTCCTTTCGGGGTTTTCACGCAAAACAGAAGTTCTGCAAAACACCAGATATGGATTGCCGGAGGAATTGGCGTTACTCCCTTTCTCGCCATGGCAAATAACTTTGACAATTCAGAAATGAATGTAACGCTGTACTGGTCTGTATGTAGAAAAGAAGATGCTTTCTTCGACAATGAATTACAGGATCTGGCTGAACACAATGCCGGTCTCAGTTACAAGCTCTGGGTATCGGATGAAAATGGCCCCCTGACGGCAGAAAAAATGCCGGAAACAAGGAATCCCGAAAAAATTGACGTGTTCATTTGTGGCCCGGAAACATTACGCAGGTCGATGAAAGCCCAACTTCTGGCAGCCGGAATTCCTAAACGGAACATTCATAGTGAAGAATTCTCATTTCGGTAAAAAAACCATACGACAACCAGGGAGGTTCACCATGAAAAAGAAAGTACATTCGATAGCAAGTATGCTTGCGACAATGACCATCGCCACTTTTTTTCTTTCTACAATTTTTGTCGAATTGTTTGGAACACATGAGGCCGTGGCGTATGTGAAAAATCTTATTGTCATTCCGGGATTGTTCATCCTTGTACCCGCAATAGCTGCAGCAGGAGGAAGCGGCCAGGCTCTCTCGAAATCCCGTCAGGGTAAACTTGTCGATGCGAAGAAAAAGCGTATGCCTTTCATTGCCGCCAACGGCCTTCTGATCCTTATCCCGTGCGCTATCGTGCTAGACGGCTGGGCATCCGAAGGAAAATTCGACGAGATGTTTTATCTGGTACAGAGCATTGAGCTACTGGCAGGAGCCACAAATTTAACGCTTATGAGTTTGAATATCCGTGACGGACTGAAGCTCAACGGGAAGTTGCGCACATCAAACGCAAGGGTGTCATGAAAGCATTGTAAAACACAAGGCACATGGCTGAAAAAAACCCTTAAAACCGTTCATCGATCACAATGCTTTAGCTCCAACAAAGTCATGCCGCCCCGTGAAGTAGATGTTCAGATTTCACAGGGATACGGCATCCAATCCTCCCGAGGTCATGCCGCACTTGATGCGGCATCCCTTGGAGTTTTCACAAAAGGATGAATCCCAGGGTCGAGCCGAAGGATGGCAAAAGTGAGAGGGCGATTGGGTGGCAGGTAATGGGAAATAGGGAATGGAGGCTGGCCGTTGGAGGGAAATCATGCCGTTGCGTGAAACAGTCGTTTTGGATTTCACGGGTCAGGCCCGAGGATGACCGCCTTGAGTGAAACTGAACCAGAAACGGACGGACTGCTCAAAATACGAGAAGCTGCCTTTTTACGGCAGCCTCTTTAGAAAAAAAGCGATTTTCTTCATGAAAAATCAGGCTATCTGAACATACACTGATGCTTTGGCACTACAGATAGGACAGTTTTCAGGAGGTGTTCCCAGCTCGATATGGCCGCAGATCGGACAAAGCCAGATTTCAGTTTCGCCAAGATCTTCTCCATTGTTCACAGCTTCAAGAGCTTTCCTGTACAAAGCTGCATGGACTTTTTCGGCCTCAACTGCATAACCGAACATGCGTTTGGCTTTGTGCCCCTCGGCAACAGCCTGCTCGTACATTGGCGGATACATCTCATTGTGCTCGTAGGTTTCACCCGCTATAGCTGTTTTGAGATTATCAGCCGTCGATTCAATACCATCTGATGCTCCCAAATGCCCCTCAGCGTGAATACGCTCTGCTTCAGCCGTTGTTCTGAACAGCTTTGCAACATTTTTGAATCCATCTTTTTCAGCTTTTTTCGCGAAAGCCGAATATTTCTGGAACGCCAGGCTCTCCCCTGCAAATGCGTTTTTCAAATTCTCCTGTGTTGTCGGCATTGTACTGAATTCTCCTTTGTTTTACTGTTACCATAACCGTTATTTCCTCTTGAGCCAAGGCCTTAACTATCACCCTTCCCTGCCTCAACTCTTTCTGTAAAACCACAATTACCCTGACTTAGTTTCCCGTCGAGCACTCCCCCTTTAATGCAATACATTCCCTTCAAAACCAGGTACAGCAGCCATCCTTTCTGTTTTCCAACCCATTACCAATCGCAGTTGTTTTGAAAAAGAAACGTCAAGAAACTTTCGATATCTACCTGTATAGACCAATCAGTAACGCTTCATCGAGCACATGCCCTTCCATTGCACGCAGGAGTTCAGCTTTGGAGAAACCTCGTTTTACATCAGGCACCGCATCAAGCGCGAAAAGTCTGAACACATATCGGTGTGTTCCGTCAGGAGGACAAGGACCGCCGTACTCAGACCGCCCCCAACTGTTTTTCCCCAAAACAGCATTTGCAGGCATCCCGTTTTCCACAATCCCCTGGCCTACAGGCATCACAAGCAGCCAGTGATCCCATGTGCCCAGGGGGGCATCGGGATCATCCATAATCAGAGCAAGGCATTTTGCATCCTCGGGAATCGCATGAAAAGCCAAAGGAGGACTAACATTCCCCCCGTCACAGGTGAACATCGAAGGTATTTTCTCATTATGACCGAATTCAGGAGATGTCATACTAAAATCATCGCCTGCACCAGCCCCCGAAAAAGAGTTTTCTGCAAAAACCGACTCAGAGAAAAAAGACCCCATTCCAACACAAAGCGCAATGAAAACCCCTATAGAAAAGGCTATTCTCCACCACATGGTATACCTTGTTTTTTTCGAGCGTCAATTATCAAAAACAGAATCAATGAAAAAGAGTTCCGCTTTTTCCCGTAAAAGAAATGTGTGAGAAGTCTTTTTTACGTAGATTTTCAGAAACCATCGAAAACCACCATCGTTTCCGAAGAACTGGTATGAATCCTGCAGAATTCCTTCTTACCCTTGGAGCGATCCTTTTAGCAGGACTTGCGATAGATCTTCTGGGAAAAAAGACTTTTCTGCCCAGGGTAACCCTCTTGCTTATTTTCGGGATGATTATTGGCCGTGAAATGCTCGACGTCATACCGGATTTTTTAACGGAGCGGTTCGAACTGATATCGAACATGGCACTCCTGATGATCGGCTTTCTTCTCGGCGGAAAACTCACGAAGGATACGCTTAAAAAATCCGGAAAAACGATAGTTATCGTTTCGATTTTCGCAGCGGTCGTAACCACACTCATAGTAACGGCAGGTTTGCTGGTTGCCGGAACAGCCCTTGCAATTGCCATTATAATCGGTTGTATTGCGTCAGCTACCGCCCCGGCCGCAACGGCAGACACTGTTTTGTCATCCGGCAAGGAAACTCCGTTTACCCGGGTTCTGATTTCAATTGTAGCCCTTGACGACGCCTGGGCTCTGATACTTTTCAGCACAGGAATCGCCATAGTTAGCGCGATAACAACCGGAAATTCAGCTGAAATGCCACTGATTATTGCCGCAAAGGATATTGGTGGAGCAATCCTGCTCGGCCTGCTCCTCGGCTTTCCCGCCTCGTTGTTGACAGGAAGGATAAAACCAGGCCAGCCAATGCTGACAGAGGCTCTTGGCCTTGTCTTTCTTTGTGGTGGTCTTGCCCTGCATTTCGGTGTGTCGTTTCTGATAGCATCGATGGTTATGGGGGCAGTCATCGCCAATTTCGCATCACATCATGAATATCCGTTCGATGCAATCGAAGGTATTGAATGGCCGTTCATCGTTGTATTCTTCATTTTGGCAGGGGCTTCGCTTGAATTCAATTCACTGCAGCACATCGGGCTTATAGGCAGCATATATATTGTGACCAGAATAGCGGGTAAAATAATCGGCTCGGCTCTCGGCGGCTTCCTCGCAAAAGCAGATGCGAAAGAAAAAAAATGGCTGGGCATAGCACTTCTCCCGCAGGCAGGAGCGGCAATGGGCATGGCTCTCGCGGCAGCAAATCACTTTCCCGAATATCGCCAGACCATCCTCTCCATCACCATCAGCACAACCGTTTTTTTCGAACTTATCGGGCCACTCTTTACACGTATCGCCGTCAGGAAAGCGAGCGATTAATCATCAGTAAACAACGTGTACTGCTTGTCATGCCTTACACTAACCGTACCGGATCTGAAGAAAAAATTCCAGGTAATCATGGACATTGTGTAAGCATAAACAGCTATCGTCACTTCAAAAGTGCCGCTTATATTTGCACCTTTTTCATATCCGATACGCCGTATAACTTTACGTTTGGCGGATCAAGCGCAATATTACTATATTAATACAGTGGCTTTTACAAAAAGCAAAACAAAGGGAGGCCCTCATGCCAGCAAAAAAATCCCGTGCATATCAGAATCGGCAAAAAGCGTTGATCCTTCAAGCTCTAACCGATGCAAAATTCAGAAAACTGCTTCAGGAAAATCCCAAAAAAGCTCTTGGCACTGCGAAGCTGACCGTTGAAATGAAAAAAGAAGTGCAGCTTGTTCTTGCTGCCGTCAAGGGCATCAATTCCCAGATATCTGCCCTCGCCGACGAGTTACTCTGTGCAAATGGTGGCGGATGCGGTATTGCAGCAGGCTGATACCAGAGGTGGACATGCAGAGGTTCTGGTAGCAACGACATGGCAGTGTAACTTGCGTTGTTCCTATTGTTTTGTTGAAAACAGGACAGCACCTGCTGCCGCCCAACAGCCAATGTCTTCCCTTCTTGCTCAGCAAACGGTGGATGCGTTGCACGACGGATTCTCCGATGTGGAACAAGTTAGCATCCATCTTTATGGCGGTGAACCTCTGACAAATCTTTCGGCATTGAATGCGATGGTCCGTCGTGCAGCCACCTACCCTTCAGGTCGCTTCAGCTTTGCGATCACAACCAATGGAACCCTTTGCTCCTCTGAAGCAGTTGAACTGCTGCACGAAGGCAGGTTTCAGGTGATCCTCAGCATTGACGGCCCTGCAAGAATTCACGATGCTGTACGCCGGACCGCCACGAATACCCCGACGCACAACAAAGTCATGGAGTTTCTCAGAACCCTTCGTCGAGACACCTGCTGTTCGGTAAGAGGATCATCTGTCGTAAGATCCGGCTGGAGTCTTTCCGAAGCATCTGCATATCTGAGAACTCTTCCGGTCGACACCATCAAAGCACAGGCTGTACGGTCTTCGGCAAATGCCGCCCATACGCTTTCTGAAACTGAATTCCGAGCCTATCTGAACGATCTCGACAAGATCGGCGACCAGGTCATCGAAGATATTGCATCGGGCACCATGCCCCTTGACGACCGGTTTTCCGCAAGAGTGTTGCAGCTTCTTGCCGGTATCGAACGAGAATCATTTTGCGGTGCGGGTCACACCATGCTTGGCGTCAACCCTGACGGAACAATTGTTCCCTGTGTTTTGATGGGAAAGAATGCCCCGGTTCTCGGTCATGTCCAGGATGATCCGTCAACATGGCGACGCAATGGTCTGGAGTGGTGCAACACAGCAGCCCTGCCCGCAACATGCGAGGAGTGCAGCGCACGGTCCCTTTGCAAAGGGGGATGTCCTGCCGTCATGGCGGTATGTGCCGAAAGCGAGTGTGAAATAACACGTAAAAACTGCGATATCGCCCTGCGGATTTTCCGGCACTTTCGAAATGACCCGTTAAAACTGCTCATACTTGCAGGCATATCATGAGTGCAAAAAATACAGACTATATACATGATATCCTCCGTGCCGTTTCCGTTCCTCCTGAAGGGTACGAGCGAACATACCTGATGCCCCAACCATTACCGGAAAGTCTCTTCAGGATACATTCTTTCGCTCTCGATATTTCAGGCCGCTGTAATCTCGCATGCCGTTACTGCGCCGAATCTGCAACGCAACCGAACAAGAGAATGCCAATGTCTTCAAATACTTTGCTGGACATCTGGTCGTTCGTGCGGAAACAGGGCAAAGGACCGGTATCCTTCAGGTTAGGCAGCGGCGAACCCATGCTCAACAAACCCCGCCTTCATGAGCTTCAGGATTTGATCGAAAATACGTTTTCCGAAACGGACAGGTTTCGGCCTGAAGTCTTTATCACAACAAACGGCACACTGTTCGATAATGACGACATCGATTGGTTCGCCGATTCCGGTTGGCATGTAAAAATCAGCATCGACGGCCCACCGCAGATACATGACCGCTGGCGAGTCACACCGGATGAATATGGCACCTATAACATGGTTTCAACCCATGTCAGGGATCTGGCCCGAAGAATACCTGAAAAGTTCAGCGTAACCGCAGTGCTTGCTGTGGATAGTGACCCGGAAACCGTATTCAACACCCTCGCTTCACTTGGAGTACGCAGGATCGAACTGGTACCGGCTGTTCACAAAACCTTGGATATCGTTCCGAACCGTCAAGACATCCTGCGCTACCAGTCATTTATCGAGAACCTTGTCGACCGGCTGATCGCATGTGAAAGCGGCCATCCTCAACTGGTTCGTTTTTCAAACCGGGTGGCGAGAGTTATGGGCTACGATATCAACTATGTACAATGCGGAGCCGGGAGAAATTTTGTTGGAATTGATTCTTCGGGAAACCTCTATCCCTGTTTCCGGTTTATCGGAGTGGATAGCTACAAGATGGGGAATGTCCGCAATGGTGTGGCTCACACATCGGGGAAATCATTCAGAAACGGTCCCGGGCGGCCATGGAATGAACGCAGTGCCTGCAAACAATGTTGGGCAGCACCTTTGTGCGGAGGCCCCTGTTTTGCTGTATCCGAAATGTTCGGTTCGGGTAATGGCGCACCATTGCCGCTGCAGTGCGCCTATACCCTTATCGAGTCTCACGGAGCGTGGAGACTGGTCGATACCTTGCGCAAAAACGATCCCGAAAGACTGCTCGCTTATCTGCCGTCAACCATTCAAGGCTATGAAAAAACGCTTAGTGCTGATAAAACCACCTGAAATATCGCGATTCAATTTCGGTACATTCAGCCTTGCAGTACTGGCCGCTGCTGTCAGGCACATTGCGGACGTTACACTTATCGATGCAACGAGCCTGACTTGCGATGAGGCCATTAAGAAGGTGCTTGACGAAAGCCCTGACATCGTCGGAATAACCGTTATGAGTCAGGAGTCCGTTAAATCGGCCTGCAGTTTTGTCAGCTCTTTAAAAACAGACACTGAAAACACGCCCGCTCAACCAACCATCATCGCCGGAGGCCACGGAGCATCGATGAATCCAGAACCCCTTCTTGCTGCTGGTGCAAGCGCAATTGTTTACGGCGAAGGGGAAAAAACACTGCTCCAAGTAATTGAGAATGGTATTGTGCCCGGAACAAAAGGCATTATCTGTTACGGCAACAGCGGTACAATCAAGGGGAAACCCCAGCAACCTGTTCTCCCACTCGATTGCCTTGAAAAACCGGCAAGAGACTTGATGCCGGATCCGGAGGGGGTTTTTCTCCTGGAAACAAGCCGAGGCTGTCCACACTCCTGCAAATTTTGTGAAACAACAAGGTTCAGCGGAAAAAGATGGAGGCCTTTTTCTCCATCGAGAGTTGTCGGGGAAATACGTGAACTGGTAGAAGAATATGGAGCATGGATCATTCACCTTGCCGACGACAATTTCGCTGCAGACCCGGAAAGAGTTTTAAACATCTGTAAAGAGCTGCAGAAAGGTCCGCTCCCGGCAATCATCCTTGCTTCGGCCAGAGCTGACGATCTTCTTGCCCATCCTTCACTTCTGAAAGAGATGTCCGATGCTCGTATCAGAAGAATCACGGTCGGTATCGAAACTTTGGATCCATCTGCCGCAAAAAAAGCAGGCAAGGCCATTTCTTTGGACACTTACAGGGAAGTTTTCAGAAAAATGAGAGCATATGACATCTTTTCGATTGCCTCTTTTATCGTAGGACTTCCCGGTGAAACACCTGTAGCCAGACAAAAAAACATAGCTTTCGCACTTTTCGCCGCGCCCGATACAGCGCATTTTCTTCCGTTCCTCCCCCTGCCGGGCACTCCATATGCCAAGGGACGCACAATAGGGTTACCCGATCCGGAAGATGTCAGGGACAGTGCCGTTTTCAACAACACTTTCAGAAAACATCACACGACCGTTACCCGGTTGAAAAGAGCGGTTGGCAAAGGAGGAATACGGGGACTTTTTGCAGAAAAAGTTCTTCAAAAAAGTAAGGAGCATATACCTTATCCATGAAAATTCCACATCGCGCGCTCGGCATTGTCCGCGAAATAGTCACAGAACTCCGCCATGACATCACCTATGCCTACGAAGATCTGGTATTCATCGATCATAACGCGTACCTTCTGCAGTTCACCGACTCTCCTGATATGGTGCACCTTTATTTCAACATCGAGTTTCCGGAGGAGGATGCCGAAGTCATGACCCGCAATCTGGTCGAGTCTGCTGAAAAACGAAATATAGGCGTTTTACGCAAGGGACATTATGAGCTTACCCAAACGACCGATGACACCATCGAGGTGAAGTTTTACAACCGCAAGGAAGGCATAGACTAAAATAAACCAGCTATAATGCTTCACGAACAACCTTTTCAGGTCTCATGAACGAGAAGAAAAAGAGCACAAGCAAAAAGGTTATAAACTCGGCAATGGAAAAAGAGACGAATATCCCGTTATCACCGAAAAAGATCGGCAAAACCGCCACAAAGAGAAGAGGAAAAACAAGAGTTCTTGAAAAAGCGACAAAAGCCGAGGGAAGCGGTTTGTGAATTGCAGTAAAATAGGCACTGAACACCACATTGAAGCCATTCCATAAAAACGCCGGCCAGCTTAGGGAAATGAATGCAAGAGTAATGCTCAACGTAGCTTTCGTACCGTTATCGAGAAACAAACCAGCCAACTGTTCCGGTATGAGGAGAAGTAACGCTATGAGTGAGACCCCGACGACCATCACACAAATCGATGCGAGCCACAGAAAACCTTTGATCCTTTCTGGCTTTCTCGCGCCATAGTTCGTGCTGACAATCGGTTGAAGAGCATCCGAAAAACCATACACGATGATTTGCTCCGAAAAGAAGAGATAGTGCATGATGGTAAATGCCGCAACACCCTCGACACCGAAGCGGCTTATCATTACCCAGTTGAAGACAAGAATGACAATAGCTGCCGACAACTGGTTGGCAAACTCCGATATACCATTGTAAGCTACCTTTGTCATTTCCCCCCAATCTTTCTGCTTCAGGGAAAACTTCAATGCCGATTTACCGGAGAAAAAGTGCAACAGAAGCACGAGAAAACTGGCAATGTTTGCAAGACCGGTCGCGAGTGCTGCTCCTTGCAATCCCATACCCCATTCCGCAACGAACAACCAATCGAAAAACACATTGACAAATGCTGCAGATACAATGGCAACCGCTGCAAGGAGGGGCTGGCCGTCGACACGAACAAAAAATGAAAGAGTGAGACTGACAGGCAAAAAAAACAGCAACAGTAACAAAACAAAGAGATACTCGCTCACCAGAGGAGCGAGAGTCTTGTCGGCCCCCAGCAGAGCGACAACCTGATCAAGCGCCAAAATCCCCAGAGCGGACAGCACAAGAGTCAAAAGAGACACCGTTATCAGAGTTTTGGAAAAAACAGCATTCGCCGCTTCCCTTTTCGACTCTCCAATATATTTACCACAACGAACCGTTCCTCCAACGGCAAACATTATGGCAACCCCCATAAGAAGGCTGAAAACCGGCATAATTATATTTATTGAGGCAAGTGCGTTATCCCCAATATAGTTTCCAACGAAAATCCCATCGACGATACCGGCTGACGAAATAGCGAGCATTCCCAGAACATTGGGAATCGCATGATAAAAAAACACTGCTACAATATTGCCTTGCAGCATATCGGCAAACCGATCATTACCCATTCAATCGCTCCTTTACGGGTATTGCAAACTTCCTGTCAATATTTTGAAAAATAACAGGGTCAGAATATAGCGCAATCGGGCGCATTAAACAATTCTTGTGCTTTTCAAATTTAATCACTTGACATATTTTAATCATTTGATTAAATTATCGCCACGAAACACAACGTCAATTGCAAGTCTGTTTTTCCTTGCTTCCTTCGACAAACAGAAAAAAAAGAGTATGAAAAAGTATGCGAGCAGTGAGCAAACAAGACTGACCCTCATTAACGCAGCAGGAGAACTTGCAGCCGAAATGGGTTTTCCGAATGTATCAACGAGGGCAATTGCAGTGCGGGCAAATGAAAATATCGGCAGCATTCATTACCACTTTGGCGGCAAAGAACAGTTGTTTGAAGCTGTGGTACAAGAAGTGGTCAAACGGTGCAACGCATGCCCTGTAAGTCAGGCAGTTGAACCGTTCTACAACGTTCTCGATACTCCTGCAGGCCAATCGGGAGCTTTACGAGCGATTGTAAAAAGGGAAATAACGCTGCTTTTCGATCCGGATTTCCCGCCTTGGCATAGCAGGGTTGTCTATCAGCTTATGCAGCAGAAAGGACGGTTGCAAGATATCATGACCAGGGATCTTTTCACCCCTATTGTCGAAACCATTGAATCGCTGCTCAAGCGCATCGATTCGAGTTTGGACAGAGAGGAAACCTTCCTTATCATTACCCAGATGATTTCCCCAATCGCCTCCCATGCCGATTATATGTCATATTGCCTGGATCATCTGGGAACGGATCATTACAGCGCTGGATATCTACAGAAAATGGAGGATATGATTGTACGCAAGATAGAACTCCTTCTGGGCTTGACTTCCCAAAAATTCAAATCAACTCTCGAAGAGTAGCATTCATGAGAAGAAATCCTTGCAAAGTTCTTGCCTGGTGCCTCGGCACCTTCATAACCATGGCTCTGCTGAGCTGCGGCGGAGGGGAAAACACCTCCGATTCGGATGTCGAGAAACGGCGCAAAGTCCCTGTAGAATATCCTCAGGTGATCGACGCTCAAACGGCATACAACTATCCCGGAGAAATAAAGGCTTGGAAAGAAACCAGCCTTTCCTTCAGAGTGGATGGGCCGCTTGTTGATATTGCGAAAAAACCTGGTGAAAGAGTTTTTCAGGAAGAACTCCTCATGCAGCTTGATCCAAGAGACTACCGCGACCGGATAAGAATTCTCGAGGCCGAACTCGACGGTGCCCTTGCCAGAGCAAACAAGGCATCCCAGGATTTCGCGAGAGCAAAGCAGCTTTTTGCCAAAAATGTTATCGCAAAGGCGGACTATGACCTGGCCCGGAGCAACGCTGCGTCCCAGAATGCCTCGGTAAAAAACATTCAAGCTCAGCTTTCGGTTGCACAACACCAACTCAAAGACACCTCACTACGCGCTCCCTATGATGGGATCGTCACAGCTCAACTGGTAGAAAATCACGAAATGATACGTGCCGGGCAGATTGTAATGCGGATGCACGACATCTCGACACTTGAAATCAATACCAATATCCCCGAAAACGATATCGGGCACCTGCTGCTACAGAAAGGAAGTAAAGCGGTTCTGACAGTTCCATCCCTCAGTGGCCGCCTGTTCACTGCAGCACTGAAAGAATGGAGCACAGAAGCGGATAAAACAACCAGAACATACAAAGTCACATTTTCCCTGCCAGCTCCTCAAGACAGAAGCCTTCTTCCGGGTATGACGGCGGAAATAACTCTCAGGAACCTCAAGGCTCGTAAACCGGTCATGACCGTACCGCTCGATGCCGTTACAGCTGATAGCGAAGGAAACTCCATAATCTGGATCTATGATGAAAAGTCCGGTATGGTAGGCTCGAAAACGATCGCCACTGCGGAAATGCATGATGACAGCAGAATTATCGTCAACGGAGGACTTGATGGAAATGAGCTCATCATCACCGGCGGCGTTCATTTCCTTGTTGAAGGAATGCAGGTCGAACCATTGAAACCCTCAACAGTGGACACACTGAACCCCGAACATCGGAAAGGACAGGAAAGCACATTATGAACCCTGCAATTTTTGCTCTGGAAAAAAGAACGATCATGATCATGCTGACCACACTTGTGGTCGGAGCAGGTATTCTTTCCTATCAAAAACTCGGTCGCCTTGAAGATCCGGGGTTCACGATCAAAACAGCATTGATCGTAACAAAGTATCCCGGAGCTAGCCCTGCTGAAGTGGAAGAGGAAGTAACGGACGTTATTGAAGAGCATATCCAGTCGATGGGAGAAGTAAAGGAGATCTATTCGACGTCCGAAGAAGGTATCTCCTACGTCTACGTCGACATGAAGGATCATTATACTTCAGGAAAATTGCCGCAGATCTGGGATGAACTCCGGAAAAAAGTCAGCCAGGCGGAATTATCACTGCCTGAAGGAGCGATGAAACCTTTTGTGAATGATGATTTCGGCGATGTTTACGGCGTCTACTTCGCCATCACCGGCAAAGGATATTCTTACGCAGATCTTAAAGAATACGCAGACTTCTTGAAAAAAGAGCTGCTACTGTGCCATGATGTTGCGAAAATAGACTTCTGGGGAACACGCCAGGAGATAATCTTTGTCGAAACAGACCGGGCGAAGATGGCTGAACTGGGTATAACTCCTGATTCGATCACTCGAACGCTTCAGACACAGCTCTTTGTCCGGCAAAGCGGCAAAGTCGAAGCAGGCAACAACTACCTCCGTATTACACCCACCGGTGAAATTTCCAGCGAAAAAGCGATCGCGTCCCTGCTTGTCGGTCCTCCGGAAAAAACCATCCGTCTTGGGGATATTGGCCGGATTTACCGCGGCTACGAAGACCCTCCGCGTAACGGTCTCTGGTTCAACGGAGAACCTGGTATTGCACTGGGTATCTCGACAATCGAAGGAGGTAATGTTATTTCGATGGGTGAATCTGTCAGCGAAAAACTTCACCAACTCGAATCACGCAAGCCCGAAGGAATCAACCTACATAAAATTTATTACCAAAGCGATCTCGTCGAGAGCTCCGTCAACACTTTCGTCAACAATCTCGTCCAGGCAGTTGTCATTGTCGTTGTCCTGCTGATGCTGTTCATGGGTTGGCAAAGCGGCCTCATGATCGGCAGCATCCTGCTCCTGACCATACTGGGAACGTTCATCACCATGGCACTGTTCGACATCGACCTCCAGAAAATGTCGCTCGGTGCCCTGATCCTGGCTCTCGGCATGCTTGTCGACAACGCGATTGTCATTGCCGACGGTATTCTAGTCCGGGTTGAGCGAGGGGACAAGCGTGAACACGCTGCTGTCGAGGTAGTAAAGGAAAACATATGGCCGCTTTTCGGGGCGACCCTTATTGCGATCCTTGCTTTTGCAGCTATCGGTTTTGCGCCCGGGGAGGTAGGAGAATACTGCCGATCTCTGTTCGATGTTCTGGCTCTGTCTCTTTTCATAAGCTGGATTCTTGCCGTAACCATCACTCCCCTTTTCTGTGTCTGGTTCTTGAAAATTCCCGACCTGCATAACAAGGATCCTTTCGACAAACCGTTCTACAACCTCTACCGCCGAATGCTTCATCTGGGCCTCACCCATCGATGGAGCACAATTGGGATAACCAGCGTCTTGCTGATTCTGGCAATCATTGGTTTTGGAACTCTGCCACAGGCTTTCTTTCCTGATTCAACCCAGCCATATTTCTTCGTCAACTACTGGAAACCACAGGGCACACACCTCGATAAAACACGTCAGGACATGGCCATTGCCGAAGAACAGATCAGACAGATAGATGGCGTCAAAAACGTCTCTGCATTTCTCGGGGAAGGTGGTATGCGATTCATTCTGCCATATAAATATGTTACTCCAAACTCAAGTTTTTTTCAGCTTCTCATCGAGACCGACAACCACGCTTCCATTGGACGTATCAGCAGTGAGGTAGACAGGTATCTGTCAGAAAACTTCAGGGATGCCGAACCTTATCTGACAAGAATCACCAACGGCCCGCCTGTGGACTTCAAAGTCGAGGCCCGGTTCAGGGGGCCGGACACAGCCGTACTGCATCGCCTTGCAGCCCAAGCAACAGAAATCATGCAGAGCACCCCCAATACCCGCGACATTCGAACAGACTGGCGTCAGCAAGTCAGAGTGGTTCGGCCGGTATACAATGAAAGTCAGGGCAGAAATGCAGGGATCACAAAACTCGACCTCGAAGCATCGTTGCAACGTAACTTCAACGGAGTTACTGCCGGAACCGTCAGAGAAGGCGACGAACTGGTGCCCATCATTTTCAGGATGCCTCGCAAAGAACGTGCAACTGTTAACGAGTTAAAAAACGTTCAGGTATGGAGTTCAGGACGCCAGAGCTTTCTACCCCTCGGCCAGGTTGTTTCTGCCATAGAAACCGAGTGGGAATGGCCGATCGTCCAGCGGAGAGACAGAATGCAAGCCGTTACCGTACAGTGCAATGCTGTTTCAGGCCTTGCTGAACCTTTACGCCAAGCGATGGTTAAAGAAATGGAATCAATAGAACTGCCGGATGGATATACGATGCAATGGGCTGGAGAGTACCTGGAATCGAACAAGGGAACCGGGCCACTTGCCCAGATATTTCCGCTCTGTGTTCTCGGAATGTTTTTCATACTTGTCTGGCAGTTCAATTCCGTGAAAAAAGCAACGGCGATATTTCTTACCGTTCCGCTATCCCTTATCGGAGTCACAGCTGGCTTGCTCATAACCGGTCAGGCATTCGGCTTCATGGCGATCCTCGGCTTTCTCGGACTATCGGGAATGTTGATTAAAAATGCCATTGTGCTTATAGAACAATTGGAACTCGACCTGAGGAAAGGCAAGGAACCCTACAGGGCGGTTCTCGATTCTGCAGTCAGCAGACTCAGGCCGGTAGTCATGGCTGCATCAACAACCATTCTCGGTATGTTGCCGCTGATTACCGACCCTCTCTATGCCGCCATGGCCACAACCATCATGGGAGGCCTGTTTGCAGCGACTTTTCTTACCCTTGGAATAGTACCGGTACTCTATACTCTTTTTTACAGGATACAACCCGATGACAAATATGTATAACTACAGCAACCAGGCAAGGAAAATTGTCACCTTGCTCTTTTTACTGCTTGTTCCGGCACAAGCTCTGAAAGCTTCGGAACCCTCACAGACGGCTTTTGAAAAGAACCTGACCATAGAAACAGCGAAGCAGACCGCTCTTGAAAACAATCCCGGAATTCGACAAACTCTTGCGAGGATACGTTCTGCAAAGGCAATTCTCGGACAGGCATACGCCTCCTGGCTCCCCACCATTTCCGCTAACGGTGGCTATATTTATCGTCATATCGACATACAGCCCGACTACGATCCTTTCAACCGTGTCAAAGGGGATATCACAGAAACAACGGGTAGCCTCCAACTCAACTGGCTCCTTTTCAACGGATTGGCAAGAAGAGCCGAAACACTTGCAGCGAAGTATGGCGTCGAGCAGGCAAAACAAACATATGCCGATACACAAAGACTTCTTATGGAATCGGTAGCAACAGCGTACTACCAGGCTCAGCTTGCAAGAGAAAACATACGTATAGCCGAAAAAAATGCGGCTTTCAACCGGGAACTTGAAAAAAACGCACAGATACAGCGCAAAGTTGGAACTGCTCCCCGGTCGGAAATGCTCAACTTTTCCATCAGGGCCATTCAGGCTGAAAGTGACTCCATTCGTGCTGACAGAGATTATACCGTTGCACGTACGGTTCTCGCTGAACTCATGGGAATCGATAAAACCGAGCTTTCCGCTGAGCTTGGACCTGCACCAGAAAACACTGAAATCACCGATGTAATCCCTTCATATGAGCAAATTATTACCCTTGCATTGGAAAACCGGCCCGACCTCTCGGCTGTAGAGGCCGGGATCAACGCGGCGGTTCAGCGCAAAGATGCCGCAAAAGGCTCCTGGCTGCCGACAGTCAACCTCACTGCCGGTTTGAATTATGACAAACAAACAGGGATCGACCCTGACCAGGAAGAACGTAACCGTTATGCAGGTATAACGGCACGTTGGGATCTGTTCACAGGAGGCAAAAGAAGCTCGGTTTTTCAGCAGAAAAAAGCGGAGGTTTTCGCTCTTGAAGCAGAAAAACAACAGACGATACTTTCGATTCAGTCGGGCATACGACAAGCTATTGCCAACGCCGAAGCTGCAAGAAAACAGTGGAAGCGCCAAGAAAGTGCTCTAAAGATGACACAACAGGTACGCGACGATATCGAATTGCTTTATAAAACAGGGTCCGCTACCCTGACAAGACTCAACGAAGCCCAAACAGATCTTGTACGAGCGCAGGTGCTTGCTGCAAGCAGTAAAGTAGAATATCTTCTTGCCCTTGAGGAATTATCGTCTGAAACCGGGAACATTCCAACGTTATCGACGCCGGAAGAAAACATTGCTCCCGTAGAGTAGAATCGGAAGAATCAAGCCTATGAAAAACAAATCTCGAAGAATCGTTGAAAAACTTATTTCTTCCTGAAATCCAAGCCATCCGTCGAGCAGCTCAAAGCATCCGCAATCATGAATAATACCCCTGAGGAGATTGTTTGTAACACCAATGGTAAAGATGACAAGCACAACCATCATTATTAAAGCATTGCTTTGAGCAAACACATTCAGAATAAGCATCACTCCGCACATCAATTCTATCCAGGGTAAAATTATTGCTGCAAACGGGATAAGACTTTCAGGCAACAGCTGATACTCAGCCACAACTGCACTGAAATGGACCGGGTTGATGATTTTGGGATAACTGGCAAGAATAAACAATGCCCCTGTGACAAATCTCAACACAGTTATGGTTATCGAACTCGACATTATTTTACCGATACTCATGAGTCAACTTTAAAACCTTGAACGGGATATCTTGCTTGCAACCACTCGACCCACCCTCCAGCAAAAACTTTGATGTTCGTATACCCAAGCCCTCTTAGCTTCCTGGCAACAATATCGCTGTAAGGACAGGTAATGCTGTGACAGTAAATGATAAGCAACGCATCTTTTGCAATAACATCACTGAAATCTTCATACCGGGAGTCGAATTTACTTGCCGACAATGACAATGCACCTGATATATGCAGCTCATAATACTTGTACTCAGATCTCGCATCGACAAAAAAACCCTCACCCCTCTCGAAGAAAGCCTTGGCTTCCAACAAAGTAATCACCTCTATTTCTCTTGCTGCAGGCACGTCACCTGACGAACCTTCCCGGACTTTATCTTGTTTGGCCTCGGCAATCTCTACAAGGGGCGGACTTGAAGAATTCACAAGTGTAATTCCATTGGGGTTTATCATATTGAACACCAAACCAATCCCACTCACGGCGAGCGTGATTATTATGCTTGTAAGGACTATACTTCCTGCCGCTTGTTTTTCCTTCATTGTTACCAGCTTTTTTTCAAGGCCCGACAGATTGTTTGTCCACCGACACTTACTCTTCCAGGTCCCGATCGGATATCAAGCTTGTTCTAACTTTCAAAGTTATATAACCTCCCGAAACAGCACAACTAAACATGACTGATTTTCACAAGATAGTTTACAGAAGATGGCTGAAGCATTATTTTTTCTTAAAATCTTTATCTTTAATCAACGAAGTCAATGTAAACCGTAGAATAATTCAATGCTGTATTCCGAGGCAAAGCAGGGAAGAACATTCATCATACGACTGGAAGATGAAGAAATCGTTCATCAAACACTTGAAAAATTCGCGGTGGACCATGACATCAAATCCGCAGCTCTTATTATACTCGGAGGAGCGGATAAGGGAAGTAATTTGGTAGTAGGCCCGCAGCAAGGGCGCACATTACCTGTCATGCCTATGCAGCACGAGCTTTATGAAGCTCACGAGGTCACCGGTACCGGAACGATCTTCCCGGATGAAAAAAATAATCCGGTGCTCCACCTTCATATGGCATGCGGCCGTGAAGAAAATACCGTTACAGGCTGTATTCGTGAAGGTGTAAAAGTATGGCACGTCATGGAGGTCGTCATGTTCGAAATAACTGCAACAACGGCAACTCGCAAGCCTGATCCCGAGATCGGCTTCAAGCTGCTTGTCCCGTGAGTGACAAATAATGGGTGATTAGTAACAAGCTTTCAAGACATCAAGCATTTTTACCTTTTAACTTTTGCCTTTTGACTTGGACTTCAAATGGAGTTTTTCTTGGATTTGACATGGTGGGGACTGCTTTTCTGCGCACTCGCCACAGCGATTGTCCCTGCATTTTTTCAAAAGATCCGTATCGGGATTCTGGCAGCCTCAGCCCTTTTTTGTCTTGCAATGATTACAACCATGTACTTCATCACAGGCATGGTATCGGCAATCGCCGGCTCAGCCCTGACATTGTTTGCAGGCCTGACGACCCTGCTTGTCACACTTGTCATTTCCGGCATAAATACTATGCTCAAAAAACGGTACCGATAAAACCAACCGTCTCCGCTGTTAATCATCCATATCCAAAGAGCTTCCGCCATATTCAATACCCAGTGAGGCGGAAACCGCTTTATTGGTTATTCGATTTTTATGAACATTCAGACCTCCACGCAAGCCGGAAACCGAACGCACCGCTTCTTCGACCCCCGTATCTGCAATTGCTCTGACATACGGCAGGGTGTTGCCGGTAAGCGCCTCGGTAGAAGTTCTGGCATAAGCTCCTGGCATGTTGGTCACACAATAATGCAAAACACCCTCCTCGACAAAGACAGGGTTTTCATGTGAGGTTGGTTTCGAAGTTATCGAACATCCCCCTTGATCGATCGATATGTCAACAAAAACCGAACCTTTTTTCATGGAGCGCAGCATGTCACGATCGAGTAGTTTAGGAGCGGTTGCCCCGGGAATAAGCACCGCCCCGACAAGAAGATCGGTATCTTTGAGTTCTTCAATAATGTGCTGGCCTGTTGAAAAAATCGTCTGGACCTGCGCACCGAGCACGTTGCTTAGATAACGCATTCTTTCCTGATTCAGATCCAGTACAGTAACCCTTGCGCCCATCCCTTTTGCAATGATAGCGGCATTCATTCCCGCCGTACCACCTCCCAGAATGGTAACCTTGCCGGGTAAAACTCCCGGAACACCGCCCAATAACATGCCGTTGCCGCCAAAATGATTTGCAAGGTAAACCCCCCCTGCCATAACACTCATTTTACCGGCAATTTCACTCATCGGAGCCAAAAGAGGCAAGCGCCCGTTTGTATAAACTGTTTCATAAGCTACAGCACTCACTCCTTTCTCGACAAGACAACAAGCCAGTTTAGGATTTGCCGCAAGATGCAGAAAAGCAAACAAGACCTGACCGTTGCGGAGAAAACCATATTCAGCTTCAACAGGCTCTTTTACCTTGACAACCATATCGGCCAACCAGACTTCCGCAGGATCGTCCAATATTTCCGCACCTGATTTCCTGAACGCAGCATCGCTGAAACCACTCCCTTCCCCTGCTTCGCTCTGAACCAGAACCGTGTGCCCTGCGTCCGAAAGATACCGTATACCTGCGGGAGTACAGGCTACGCGATTTTCCCTTACTTTAACCTCTTTCGGTATACCTATGATCATGAAACCTCCTCTTTCCATGCTTCGAACAACATTACCATGGCAAGCGTATCGAGCTCGCAATACTGAAGCAATGCACGCATCATGGCATTTCGTTCAACATCTTTCATCTCCTCATATTGCAGCCTTGCATACGCAGTCATTGCCGCCCCGCCGTGACGAATCGCATTTTCCTCTTCTCCGCTCATCAAATGTTCCATCTCCTCCGGCGCAATGTCAATAAACATCTTCGGCAAAAGCAGATATGGATCTTTGACTCTACCGTTTTCCTTTTCAATCCACCGCTTGTCCTTGAAGTTCAAACTGGAAATTTCTCCTTCGGCACCGTAAACATTCCCTGCGTATTTACGTTGCAAAAAAGCTGAACTTTCCAGTATGGCCGGTAGAACATACTTGATGGAGTTCGATCCCCTCGTCAGTGGATGATAGTAGTAACGCTTTACCATATCGAGCAGATCGACCATATCTCTCGATCCCTGCCAAGAACATTCGTTTCCGGACGAAGAGTGAGAAATACTCTCGATGAAAGCAAGAAGCTCTTCACTGTCTCCCGGAGGGTTTTCTTCTTCCCTGAGCTGGCGGTGAATGACGTTCAGAACAGTGTTTTCGTAATGGCTGTAGCGAAAAACCGAACCTCGATCCTTTTCCAGCTCGGTTTTGAGAGCCCGGAGAAATGCATAGTTTGGAAACACACCCGGTTCTGTCAGCAAAAACTGACCTGCATGACGCACAGAGCCATTTTCTTCGGCTATGTGATGCGAAAACTGAAAAGCAATCATCTCGTAAGGATACCGCCCCTTGGTAAACGGAATGGGAGCCGTCGCCGTCTCAAAATCGATAAAATGCAGTGGAAAATTCCATCCATTCATTTCCCGCTTGAGATTATCCCTGTCAATATAAGGCTCCTGGTCATGCAGCCGTTCCTTTTCGATTTGCAGAAACTGGCGACTTGTTCTGGAAAGCCCATGTTGCCCGTCACCACCATCATCCCTCATTCCAAGGTCTTCTTTTTCAAGATCGACAATCTTTAATTTTCCGGTAGATATTGCAGAATCTTTTTTTCTGTAGTCCCAGAGATCGAGCACCAGCTGCTCCCTGAAATCTTCATCCTGCCACCCGAAAGCCTCTTTCCAACATTCTTTGAAACCACTTTTCCTTTGCCCGCTTTCTTCGGAAGATATAAACTGGCATTTTCCACACTTCCCTCCGGGCTCCGGCAAAATCTTCCGGTCCACTGCATAGCAATCCGCTAAGTACCGCAACGTTCCCTCGAAACCCCTCGGCTCGAAATCATCCGTTCCGTCACCGCTTATAATCATGGAAACATATGCACCAACCGGAACCGAAGTCAACAGTTGAACAGAAAGGTCCTGCAAAGTCAGCTCACCGGTCAATACTTCTGCCTTGTTGCCGGATAGCTTCTTACGAATGCGGAACTTCTGATTCAATCCGTCAGTCGGACACTTTGCAGTCTTGTCGGCAAACATGAGAAACGCTTCCGCACCGAACCCCGGCATCGCTTTCCCTACAACATAAGCCTGAAATGCAATATCATAGAGATAAGGTTTCCATGCTGCGGAAAAATTGCCCTTTTTCCCGATAAAAGCCTTTTCCTCAGAAGGATTCCAGGATTTGGATTTAACCTCGTAAAGACGCAGTCGCTTACCTTCCTTGACCAGAACATCCACCCTTACAAAAAGATTCTCATAACGAAAAGCCGGCTCATACAACACGACATTTTCCTGCTCAAAAAGCCGGGCGGTTTCAACCAACGCCGTCCGATCGTCAAGCTGTCCGATCATGTGTCCACCGGGAAAATAACAGCGGGCAAGCGCACCAACCTGGAACCCTCCTTCAGCAAGAGCAGCAAGAAAAGGATCTTCACTCGACTGATCGGCATATTCTTCCTTCCCTGCGTAGTAGAGTTTTGTCGGACACTGCATTGCAAGCAGAAATCTCGATTTCGTCAGATATCTATGGGTCATTTCATTTGACAAATAACGGATTGGGCTTCTTCCGCCGCTCGCTCACCATTGCAGAAACTGCGGGATATAACGGGACGCTTCTCTCATGGCACGGTCATAAACAATGTAATCCGGCATTTTTTGCTCAACAAGAGCCCAGAAACGTTGTGAATGGTTCATGTAAACGGTATGACAAAGCTCGTGCAGCATGATATACTCAACAAGGCCGGGCGGAAGAAACAGCAGCTTCATGTTGAGGCTTATCGTTCTTTTGGTCGAACAACTTCCCCACCTGGTTTTTTGACATCGTACAGCTCCTTTGTCATACAAAAATCCATACTGTTTCGAAACCTCATCGAGCTTTTTCAGCAGTTCGGTCACTGCTTTTCTTTTAACCCATTCACGCAGAAGATCAAGCTGTGTATTCAGCCCACCCGGCAACGAATGGATCTCGAGTATTCTGCCGGGTTTTTCAACAAAACAACATTCCGGTTTCCTGCTGACCTCAAAAAAAACGCACCATTCTTCACCGATACTTCGCAGGGAAAGGGTTTGAGGCAACAAGCCTTCCGGGGATCGAACCACGGGCATCTTTCCAAAAGCTTTGCGTATCCAGGACAGTCGTTTTGCGACAATACCAGCCACCTGAGACCTGTCGAACCCCTGCGGAACGACAACAACGAGCCCTTCACGAGGAGAAACACGTAACCGGACATGTTTGGCGCGAAGGCTTGTTTGAACAGTATAGATGATATCCCCATCGGGACACTCGAAACGGAATTGGCGCTGTGCAGGCATGAATACCGTGTAGCAAAAAATTTCAGGGGAGCAAAAGATCGGAATAAAAAGATCGTACCGCCCGAAGAGCAAAACCGACCCTTTCCCGGCAAAAACCTTGCATTACGGGTAACGCTCCTAAAACGCCTGGCGCAACACTTTCTTTCCCTCCTGCAACCCGGACCTGCTGGTGGAGGTGGTCCCGTAAACACCATTTATGCATAAAATATACGGATGTATAAGCCTACTGGCAAGGTCCCGGCTCAACGAACGTTGTTCTTATCGAGACTACCTGATAATCGAGAGGAAACAATTCGGCTCATCGGAAGCATTGCGATGCTGATTGCAACAGTAGCGAGAAACAGAGCCGACACCAGAAATGCTCCGTTAAGCGAAAAGAGCGATACAAAAGGGGCCATGAGAATCGGAGAAAGAAACTGCCCAAGAAATATCATTCCCGTAAAACCGCCCACAGCTTTTCCTCTTATATGCTCGGGAGCCACTTCCATAAGCCAGAAACTACCGTTCGGCATCAGCATGCCGTTGCCGAATCCGGCAAGTGCGAGTCCTGTAAGTATGACTACAAAACCGAAAGAGTTGCCTATCAGAACATATCCTGCAGACACAAAAATAAATCCAAGAACATAGATCAGTTTATACGACAATCTCCGTTTGATCAAAGGATAGGAAAGCGAAGAAAGGGAACCGGCAAACGCTGAAACAGAAATAGCAAGGCCGGTAACGGCACTACCGACCCCAAAGCGATCCTGCAAAATAAACGGCAACTGAACGAGTACCATATAGTAAAAGATCATCAGCAGGAAAACCAACAGATAGATCAAGCCAACCGCAAGATACGGCACACGCAATGACTTTTCCAGGTCAACCATCTCGGAACTGTTCGAACCGTGATTCGGTTTACTGAGCCCGATTATCGCCAAGATGAACACGGCAAAAGCCGAAAGGTATGCAAGAAAAGGGGCTTTCCAGCTTATTTCTGCCAGAAATCCACCCAGCAGAACAAGTACAATCCCCCCGATATACATGAACCCCGACTGTAGTCCGATAAACTCAGCACGCTCGTTGCCGGAGAACAAATCTCCAACCAGTGCGGTTGCAGCACTCATGATTCCCCCAACACTAATGCCGAGAACTGCACGACTCGCAAGCAGGAGAAAAAGATCGTCCAGAAAAAAACCGCTGAATCCGGACAAACCATACAAAAACAGTGAATAAACAAGAAGTTTTTTACGCCCGAAAAGATCCGAAAGATGACCGGCAAGAGGAGCACACAAGGCAATCGTCAGTGCAGGCATCGTCAAGATGAGTTTCGTCAGAACATTCGCGTTGTCTGCGGAAAAATGACGGCTTATCTCGGGAAGAGCGGGGGAAATAACAGCCCCTGCCATTACTGTCATAGCACTTGACAGCAGGAGCACCGCTTTTATAAGCCGCATGTGTACACCATCACTACCTGGCAGCTACATTTCCTCACCGAAACAACTCCCTTTATTGTATTGACCCTTCAGGTACCTCTATAGGACAGTAATCCGACGCCTGCATAGCAGGGATCCCATCATAGTCCAGTTCCTCGAGCGTCGGCAGGTCATATCGAACAATGTCCATGTCATTGAGCAAACGCCCCATTCCCGCAAGCGTTCGCGCATCGGCCACCACTAAATCGTACACTCCGTTAGTATACGCACGCTCTGCCTGATAATATTCGTTCTCCGTATCCAGAAGGTCGAGCAACGTTCGCCTCCCTATCGTAAACTGGTCAAGATAGGCGACTCGTACCTCGGCAAGCTGCATGCGATGCTGATCGAGATAACTTACCTGGGAAGTCAGCGCCTCGCGGTCATTATACGCAATTTCAACCGTTTGACGCAAATCACGGCATGCTTTATCTTTCAAATCAATCGACCGGTACAGCTTTTGTTTATACTGGCGTACTGCAGCAAAATCCGAACCGCCATTGAAAATATTGTAACTCATCACAACCTCTACCGCAGCTTCTCGCTGGTAACCGTCAATACCATCCTCATCCCAGCTCCAATCCTGGTAGGCTCGCAAATCGAAACGAGGATAAAACTTCGATCTCTGCACATCGAGCGCATGCCTGGATGCCTTGATTTCAAGCATCGAGGCAAGAAACCCTGGATTCTTCCGATAAGACTCTTCAAGGGCTCTCTCGACACGCAAAGGAATCGCCGATACCGGCACTTCGAATTCCGGTAATACTTCCGGAGGTAATTCTCCAACAATCCGCTGGTAACGTGCTGTCACGTCATGCAAGTTCGCCTTTTCGTTAATAAGATTGGACTTCGCCAATGCAAGGCGCCCTTCTATCTGCTCCATGTCCACACTGGTACTCACACCTGATCGTACACGACGACTGATCTGATCGTAGATTTTCTGGTGGTAGGCATAGTTTTTTTCAGCAAGCGTGACAAGGTTCCGGTAACGTTGCACATCGGCATAAGCCCTGACAGCTTCTAGACCAGCCTGCTCGATGGAATCGAGAAACTCGAAATAAAGCGCCTTACCCTCACACTTCAGTCGGCACACCTGGTGATGGGTATAAAAACCATCAAACAGCATTTGTGTTACTTCCAGACGGACGCCCCTGCGAGTATAAACATCTTTCGTCAGATTGTCACCGTCCACCCACTCCCGGCCGATGCCTGCAGTAGCGTCGAGTTTCGGCAGATAACCGCCATAGGCTACCGCTTCTTCATGGTAAGCCGCTCTGAACTCATGCCATTTCGCTTGCACTACAGGATTACTGTTGATCGTATGTTCAACAGCCGATTTCACCGTTACCGTATTATCACGCGCCACCAAAGTCGACGGCACGATCATTCCTGTCAGCACTGCGAACAGCAGTAGTGCTTTCAGCGCCCGCTTTCTGTACCTGTTTTTCATATCTCTTAGATGGTTAAATGTTAGCGGCAAATCATATCATAGTTATGTCATTCTCTACTCTAAGCACAGCATCCCCGCTGGTGTAAACAGTAAAACCACCATCAACCGAAGATGCCCAGCTCCCCGCAAGCTGTACACTGTCACCTGCATCACCCAGAACTGTCAATACATTATTTTCATCGGTACTCTGCAGAACATCTGTTTCCGAAAGGTGAAGCAGTTGATGATCACCGTTTCGATCGAGATCGATGATTTCAATATTTGCAAGCGTTGAAGTATCTGCATTGAAATCAAGATCTTGGTTAAGCTGTAGTGTTATCGTATCCTCACCACCAAAACCATCATACGTTCGACCGGAGTCACCGTCATAGAACAACGTGTCGTCACCACCCGTAGGCTTAATCTGTGAAATATCGAGTGTAAAAGTCTTCGTTACGGCTTCATCGGATGAATCGTCACTACCATCGACAGTGTAAGCCGTCACAGTCACCGTGCCGTTTTGAGCCGACTGGACAAGTGTCAGATGGTTCACATCATAAATTTCTGCAGGATCATAGCCAGGAACACCTGTCAAAGTATAGGTATCGGTACCTGCATCATAAACTGCGTCGATCAAATTGCCTGCACTGTCAAAAAAGGCGGCCCCCACACCGACACCCTGAAACGTCAACGTCAGGGTTTCTGACCCATCCTGATCTTCCAAAGCCATATTGAGGTTGATCGGAATCGCTTCACCCTCTACACCAAAAGATGTGGTAGGAATGAACAGGTTCGGATCGACAGGATCGGCAACCGATTCTACTTCGAGATCAAATGTCACCATATCAACCGTTGGCTCGAGGTCCTGCTCGCCGCTGTAAACCATGAGGACACAATCTTGAACCGTCCCACTGTAATTTTCCGGCGGCTGGACAGCAATGTAATCCGGCAGTGAACCGTCCGGATCAAGCGGAATACTCCAGGTGTTGTTGCCAGTTCCGTCATCACCAACATTGATTGCCAGAACGGCTGTCGCCTGGGAAGATCCGGTGAAAACAAGAAAACCGTCCGGCACATTTTCGATGAAAGCGCTGACAATCTCTTCAGAACCATCGGTATCCCTAAGGCCGGTTCCATCGAGCTCAATCTCGATCATGGTATCTTCATCACCGCTGGCACTGGCAATCTCGGTATCATAACCGTCATTGACAGGGTTGATATAAAAGCTGGTCGTGGCCGTATTGGTAAGAATATTGGAAGCACTCTCTTCTTGTGTCCTCAGATACGCTGTAACCCCCACACTGCCGGAAGCATTTCCTTCAGGCTCATAGGTAAACTGAACAGTGTCGGTAAATTCAACAGGATCAATAACATAGTAATCTCCGTCAGGAACGCCCGGAACTCCGGTAATGGACTGCAAGGAAACAGGCGAACCATTATGATAGAGGGTTCCTCCTTCTGCAGGGTGCATTCCCGAATCATCAACCTTCAGGTACAATGGGCCCTGAACGGTCGTAAACCCCCCATCCGCCCCGTTGCTGAACGAAACCGTAAAATCTGCGTCGTTGTCCTCATCGACGTCAGGAGCATTAATGACTATGGTTGTGTTATCTGTTACAGGCACTACTTCCCGGTTGTTAACCTCGATCACCTGATCGTTACGTTCCCCGCCTGGAGCCCGGGTTGTAAGCGTAACTTTAAAATCAAAGTCGTCCCCATGGTTGTTGTCATTCCAGTTGGCTGGCGGAGTAATGGTAATGCTGTCCAATACGGTCTGTAGCGCAGCATTGCCTCCACTGCCGGAAACCGTGTAGACCGTTTCACCGCTAGGAAGAACCGTTGCTGTCATACCGGTAATGACCGTACCCGGAGGAAAGTCGGTCAGCGTAATATCGAAAGTACTGTTGGTTCCACCGCTTATCTGTGCGTTGACCATTTCTCCAAGAGATATCGGAGTATCTTCAATAACGTCAGAGTCAGTATTTTCAGACCACAGATCAATGGTTGAAGGTTCATTGATAAGAACCGGACTCTCCGAGTCATCAAATTCATCTGCATCTGCAACCGTTAACGTGAAACTCTGCATCGCCTGTTGTGTCCCAGACCCTTCATCCCTGCTAACAGCCGTAATGGTTATGGTCTGGCTCAGACCGCCAAGCTGTTCTGCCGTTCCGTCGACTGCAAACTCAATATCTGTTGTAATAGTGCCGCTATCAGACGTTGTAAATGCCTTGTCCGGGTCAATATCGATAATCCAGCGCCCCGAATTGACATTATTGCCGGCCCCGGAATCATACACATTACCGATATAGGTGCCTCCGACAACCGTGACTCCCTGCGGTACATTGTCTATAATGAACTGTTCAAGCTTTTCGCTCCCGTCATCGTCCTGACCGTTCAACCCCTCTGCCGGATCATCGACCTGGGCTACTGCCACGGGAATGGTAATGATGGTATTTTCGGTCACCGATACAAGGTTTCCCTCAACGGTGCCATCCCCTGGATCTTCCAGTGTTATAGTACCAAGTGTTTGTGAAATCGGATCGGTCACTGCAGCAAAAGACAGGTTGTAAACGGCATCCGACTGCGTGGTTACCGGACTGTCCGGAGGATCGAGGGTTCCGTCAGAGGAGTTATCGGTTATCTCATACTTGATGTCAAAGGTGTAGTCTCCATGAAGATCTGCTTCATTCTGCACATAAATATTGTCAATAGCCGAACCTGTAAGTTTGTAATACCCGCCATCAAGCACCACATCCGTCACGGCAGGATCGGCTGCTGCATCGGCAAGAGTCGTCACTCCGTCACTTCCCAGATACAGCATATAGTCCGCACCGTCTACATCTGCAGCCTTTATCCAGACCGATGTCAGCGTCTCGTCGGTATCGCCGTTCCGGTGCTGGATAGAGAAATCGACCTGCATCGTCGCATCTTCAGGAATCATCGCCGAAGAATTGATCTCGGCTTCAGGGGATGGCGTAATCTCAACCGACAGATCAATCGGGTCTTCGGTATGACTATCACCTTCTCGCTCGGTCGTAATCGCTACCATCGTCAGATTTATCGTGCCGCTGAAATTAGCGGGAACACGTATCTTCGCCGCCGCAAGATCTTCCTCCGTCAGAACCCAGACTCTGTCAGTTCCTGTGCCGCCGAGGAAGGTGCCACAGTCGATGGAAAACTGCGGGTCGAGATCTGTTATTCTAAAGGTCAGCGTCTCAGAACCATCATCATCCTGCATGGTATAACCGGTAACAACCTGGTTCAGGGCAACCTCACCTGTTGTGTCGACATCGGCTTCCGCGAACTTTGGCGTGGTTGTTGTCAGATCAACCGGATCGGCGACACCACGCACATCTATGTTTAAAGGCAACGCTGTTGAAGGAGAGGCGTCTACGCCATCTACACTGACTGCCTTGACATCGAGTTCGATCAAGTCCACATCGCTGTTTAAAGGCGGCTGGATGGTCAGCGGTGCGTTTTCGTCAAAGTCGGGAATGGTATACTTCAATGTACCACCGATTGTTCCTGCTGTTCCGGTCAATACACTGCCATTGTAACGCAGCACAGCCCCGCTTGGCACATTGTCAATTGTAACCGTAAAGGTTTCCGAACCATCTTTGTCGTCGCTCTGCGGCCTGATGTTGATCGGAATCTGGGTATCCTCATCTCCTCCGGGACTTGAAACAGCAAGACTTACCTGATCGGCCACAGGCAAATAATCAATCGTCAAAACCACCTCTCCCGAGATATGCTCGCTTTTCGACCCATCATCAGGATCGGTGTCGACGGTCTTTGCATTGACAATAATCTCGATCCCTTCTTCTGCAAAGTTCGCCGGCGGCATAAACTCGAGACTGTCCAAGTGCTGAACCGGAATTTCGACAGGACTTCCGGTATACGTCAGAACCCTGCCCTCAGGGGTACCGTCATCGTACCTGAACTGTGAACCCAGCAAGTCATTGCCCTGACTATCTTTCGGCGTAAATAGAGCAAATGTCTCTTCGGAGTTATCCTGATGTGATGACGTCTCTGTATCCTCGTTGAACCATGGAGTTTCCAGGTCGAATCCGTCAGGATCACCGCTGATATCGGCTCTGTGCAAAGAAAACCATTCATCCTCGGTACCGTTGACCGTGTATTCATGCGACGGATTCATCTGCAGGTCGGCAGTACCGTTATCATCACTATCAGCCTGACCCGGCAGCGGCGTATCAGTCTGTCCATCTTTATCTGCATCGGGCCCCATCTTTTCCGCAACCGGAGTAACCTCGATCTTGACCGGAAGAGTAACGGTCTGTGTATCAGAAACTGCGCTGCCGTTGACGGTCTGCGTATCGGTAGTCGTTACGTCGATACTGACAGTCTCATCGACACTGCTGTGGCCCGGAGGAAGCAGTGTGTAATCCGCATAGTCTCCGCTTGTCACATCGGCACTATCGACCGTCCAGTCATCGGAACCGTTACCGGTTATCAAGAGAGTACCGTCACCATCATACAGCTCCCATCCATCGGGGATGTCTTTGATGACTATACCGATGATGCTCTCACTCCCGTCGGTATCGGTAAGACCGAGTTCCTCCATGAACTTGACTGCAGTATCTTCCTCTGTTGAAACATCTTGTGCTTCGACATCTCCTGCAACAGGGTTGACATACAGGTTGAAGTAAACCGTATCAGACTCCTCAACGGGATTAGCCCCTGAAGAATCACTGTCGCTGTCCAGCGAAACAACCGTAACCGGAATATCTTCCAGAATATCCCCGCTGAAATGTTCCGGAGGCTGAATCGTGATCGGCGGGATAGTCTGATCATTGATGAGCGCAATGATGTAAGTCCCGTCACTTTCAGGATCAATCGCCACACCGTCAACCTTCACGATCGTTCCGGAGGGCAGTACGGTTCCCCCGGATTCCCCGATCACCAGCTCACGGGATTCGCTGCCGTCGAAATCAGGCGTCGTATTGTTACCGTCGGCTATCGGTGGAGTTTGCATCGTCGTTTCATCCGGCTCTCCAGCAAAGGAGTAGTTCAGCATCGAAGTCAGATCAAGAACCGCTTCTTCATTGATGACCTTGTTGATCGTATCGGGATCGTCAGGTGTTTCATCCGTATCAGGAAAATCTCCACCCTCGTTCCACGAAATCTCCACCTTGTCAGTAACTGCAAGCACCCTTACATTCACCTTGATGTCCGAGACCGCTCCATCAACGCCCGACAAAGGGTTTCCGCTGTCGTCGACTTCGTATTCGGTCACCCGCATTCTTACCGAAAAGTTGTTGTGAGTGTCAGCAGGAGGCAACACACGAAGTCCTTCGAATTCAGCTGTCGTCATCGTCACATCCCCTGTCACCCCTGTGATGTGATCACCGTCGCTCAGCACGATATTGACTGTACTCCCGTCTGACTCCAGTACTGTTGTTCCGTCGGCATACAGAAGTTTTGCTCCGGCAGGAATATTTCTGAGTTGTATTGCACCGAGAAGCTCAGGGTTGTCACCTGCCTGACCACCATTCTGATCTGTGCCGTCACTTACAATCGGCGCATTGAAACCAAGCGCAACTGATACATCTTCATCCGTCGTGACATTCAAGGCATCTCTGCTCAGTTCAGGAGCATCTGAAACCGGGGTCACCGTTATGGTCACGGTTGTCGTATAATCGTTACCGTCCTCATCAGTATGGGTATACGTCAGCTCATCCGTTCCGCTATAGTGCTCGTCCGGTGTATAAGTAAGCGTACCGTCCGGATTTATCACTGCAGTACCATGCGATGGACCGCCCGGCTCTCCCTTATCGGGAACCGATGTGTTGTCCGATGTTGCATCGGCACTGGTATTGATAGTCTGTTCCGCGTCTTCCGCAACGGTCAGCGAATCACTTCCGGGCACGTGATCATCTAATACCGTTACCGTAAACGTACCCTCCTTCGTGTGGTCGTCACTGTCTTCGAACTCAAAGTCGAAATCAATATCAATCGTGTCGGAATCCATATGATCGAGTGGACCATACAGGGTAAACTCGTAACCCTGACCTCCGTCAGGAGCGGTCGGATCAGTCACGACCACCGTGAACACGGTTTCACCGCCGGCCATAGCCGTCAACGTATGACCGTCAGGGCTTAACGAATACTCGACCTGCACACCACCACAGGTCAAATCCGGTAAGCCATCGATATTTTTTAAACGCGTGTCAACAACAGCTGCATCTGCATCCGGCTCTATCCCCAGCGTTTCGCTTTGTGTCAATGCGATGCTATCGGGGCTCGTGCCGGCAGGAAGGTTGGGTTCACCCACCGTTACATCCACCGGAACAGGATCCGGTGTCAGTGTCACCGTAAACTGACCGTCGCTTTCATCACCGTCGCCATCTTTTACAACAACATCAAAATCCATCGAAACAGGTTCGGCCGGTGCCGCTGTACCGACACCGAAGCCGCCAATTGCAAAAGGATCGTCATCGGACGGACCTGCAGAATCATCATTAGCGACGACAACTCTGTTGAAAGCATCGTCAGTGCTGAACGATATCTTGTCGCCTCCCTCAAGGCCCGAGATGATGACATCGTTACCGGACTGTGTGATTGTTATACTTCCCGTGGAATCAACTATTACATCCGCTGCATCGATGAATACGGAAGTATCATCAGGATCACCTGTAAGTATGCCGTCATCATCGGCATGGACGGCACTGAGTATAAGTGTGGCCGTTCCGTTGGCTCGAACCTGCATGACAGTGAACTCAAAACTGTTTGCGTCATAATGCCCGTTATCTGTAAACGGCGGGGTAGGATTATCCCAGTCGTCACTCTCATCCTGTGGAGGATTTGTATTGATTCCCCTGACAAAATCAATCCGTATCCCTTCTCCCGCATTATCGCCTATCCACTGATTTGAAACGGCTATGTCATCAGAATCGTTATTGACAGAATCGGTTGGGTCAACTGCTGTTATCAATAAATCGTTACTGTTTGGATCCGGATCCGGATCACTTATCCCCACATTATCTCCGTCAATTCCTATCCACTGTTTGTTTCCGGCAGTAACGTTCGAAAAATCACTGAAGTCTATCATCGATTCTTCACTGATCATCTTGAACAACTCTACCGAATAATTATCGTTAGCCTCAGTATCTCCATCAGGATTAAGTGTGATCTGGATAACCATATTATCAGGAGTCTGCGGCTCACCTTCGAGGAATCCTGTAAGAACGGTTCCATCTGGCGATAGTTCAAGTACGATATTTTTGCCTTCAGACTGCACCGGATCACCTTCGCTATTTAAAAGCAACGCTCCATCATAACTTTGAAGGAACATCACTGTTCCTGACCTGTCAGCTCCAACGTTATCAAAGAAATCCAAAGGTTCGGAATCTGTTGCCCCTGGAACATTAGGCATATAGACATCACCTGGCTCGATATCCACCGGAATATCATCCTGTACCGTGATCACAAGACTGCCGTCACCAAGACCTACCGTATCGCCATCCTCGTCCGACGCCTCGATCGTACCCGACAAGTCCAGCGACAACAAACCCTCCACGTCATCGGCATCCGGCACCGCATGATGGTCCAGCTGACCCAACAGCGTGAACGTGTAGTCGCCTGTCGTGCTGTCCAGTACCACCTCGAACACCGTCTCACCACCAGCAACACCTCGAACCGTCGTCGCGTC